>JBDKHP010000057.1:0-4400 GCA_039797645.1 Bacteroidota bacterium | reverse complement strand
TGGGCTACTTGCCGCGATCCGGGCTAGACCGTGCGGCTGCTTTCCAATCCCACGCCGGAATCACGCAATACCGGCGTAGTTGCTTGGCCTGCGGCCATGATGCAGCGTTTCGTCCATACTGAAACCGCATCCCTAGGGGCCGGTCTCGACATGCCCTACCTCCTTGCTTGAAACCGTTACACAATACCACACACAGACCCCCCTCCAAACAGAAGGTGCCAGAGCGGAGTCGAAGCCTGCACCAAGCAAAGTGCAATGCAAGTAAACGGCGCGTGCGCCAGCAAATTCCCCTCTGGAGGGGTGGCCGAAGGCAGGGGTTGGGGCGCACCCAGTAGCGTAAGTGTATGAAATTAAGAACTATGCAATAAAACTGAGTCGTGCAAAACGTCACACAATGTACCATCGCCAAAGCCCCACCACCTTCTTTTGGGGTGGTTTTGCAGTACAACTACCGTGGGCGTTGCTCGGAGCGATGCTGTGGCTATTCTTTGGGTCATTAGTCGATTCTGATGCCGAAACTGTCTAATAATCCAGCGAGGCCATCGGTGGAAAATCGTGCTTTGCGGATTCGGTTTCGCGAGGGGTCTATGGAGTATCGGTGGGCATTGCGGAAGTCGGCAGTTTCGAGTTTGCTTTGGTCGAAGATGCTGCGGTAAAGATCGCTTTCGCTAAAACTTGCCCCAGTGAGATCGGCTTGGGTGAAATCTACTTCTTTGAGGTCGCATTTGGTGAATTTTGTCGCCTTGAGCCTACAGCCGTAGAATGAGGATAAGTGTAGGTTGCAGTTTGTGAAGGCTACTTCGAAGAGAAACGGATTGCAATCGGAGAAGATTAGCCCCACGAGTTTGCAGTTGTGAAACGTGGCATCTTTGAACGCTGTGTGCCGTAGTTTGGAGAGGCTTAGGTTGCAATCGGTGAAGCGGCATTCCTCGAAAGTCCAGCCAGAAAGGTCGGTTTCTTCGAACTTGCAGTGGATGAATTGGCAGTCGGTATAGGTGTCGAGTGGGAGTGGAGTGAGTGAAAAGTCGATCTTTTCGAAGCGTTTGTTTTCTGTCATTTTGTGTGGTGTTTGTGGCAAAATTAGCGAAAGCTTTTTTGGAGATGGTTTTTTTGTAGGTTTTTGTGTTGCTTTTTTTTCGTTTGGGTGTAATGCTTTGATACTGATGCCGCAAAATTGTTGGTTCGGGCGAAGTTGTAGCAGGGTGTGGGTGCTACAAGGCCACATGGCCGTAGGCCAATGTAAAGGGTTTGCGCAGCGCACCTACGGCGTTACAAATGCTGCTGCCGATCGAACTAGCCCGGATAGTAGCGGTAGCCCACAGCGGTGTGATGCGGTGCCAGCAAGCTGACGGTATTGGTTTGAAATACGAAGGCGGCCAGTTGATTTCGCACCCGAACGCGAGGACTACAAGCGGATAGCCGGCAGCCGCCTTATATAAGTATTGTTGGGCTACAGCTCCTAATTCTTATTTTTTTCTTTTTTTGTATTCGGGTTGTGTTCGTAATCTGCTGATTGATTGGTTTTTGTGGTTATAAGGAATGTAGAAAGTGTAGGAAGCGTTCGTTGGGTTTTACGCCGTAGATGTCGTCGGTGAATTCGGGGCGTAGTCGGTTTACGAAATACATTCCGATTTTTCCGTGGTTTTTGGTGTCGATTTCGCCACGGTATTCGCATTCGAAATAGTCTTTTACGAGGTTGTAGGTGTCGCGGGATATGTTTACGCGGCCTACTTCTCCGGCGGTTTCCATGCGGCTGGCTACGTTTACGGTGTCGCCCCAGATGTCGTAGGCTATCTTGCGTTTGCCTACTACGCCTGCTACGATGGGGCCGGTGTGTATGCCTAAACGTAAGGACCAACGTGGTACGGTTTCGAAGCCTGCCACGAGATCGAGGTGGGCCATGAAGTGTTGTATTTCGAGGCCCGAGAGTACGACGTCGATGGGGTTGCTTTTGTTGCGCAGGGGGATGCCGCCGGCGCACATGTAGGCGTCGCCGATGGTTTTTATTTTCTCGATGTTGCGGTTTTCGGTGATGTCGTCGAACACGGCGAAGTAGGCGTGTACGGAGTTTACGACTTCTTGGGGACTGAGGTCTTGGCAGGCTTTGGTGAAGCCCTTGAAATCGGTGAACATGATGGTGGCTAGCTTGTAGTTGCGGGGTTGCGCGGAGCCTTTGGACTTGAGTTGGATGGCGGCCTCGAAGGGTAATACGCTCATTAACAGTTGTTCGGTGCGTTTTATGCCTTCCTCGGCGGCGTCGCGTTCTACTTCGATTTGGTGCGACCGCTGGTTGATTTCTACGTTCTTTTGTTGGGTTTCGTGGATTACTTTTTTGAGGGATTCGGTCATGGCGATGATGTCGTCGCGCTGTATGGTGAGTTCGTCTTCGGCGTTTTTCTGGGAGGTGATGTCGGTGCCGATTACTGCCCAATGGGCTCGGTGTCCGTCGGTGTTGCGTATGGGGCTAAGGGTGTTTTTGAGCCATTTGTACTCGAATGTGCGGGTGCGGATGTGGCTCACAAATTCGGCGGAACGGCTGTTGTGGGGCATTTCGACGATGAGCGATAGTACGCCGGGGAATTGTAGTATTTTTTCGATGGGTGTGCCCATTAGAGTTTCGTTGGTTTGGTCTTCGAGTCCGTAGATTTTGCGAAAGCTGTTGTTGATCCATTGGAGGTTGCAGTAATTGTCGAACACGGCGATTGCGTTGGCGCTTTGCTCTACGATGTCGCCAAGTAGGTGCAGTTCGTTGCCTTGGTTTATTTGTGCGTGTTGTTCTGCACGTAGGCTGGTGAGCTTGTTGCGTAGTTTGATGGCTGATAGAATGCGAATTCCGAGTAGGTCGTTATCTGTTGGCAGGCGAAATACGTCGGTGTGGGGTATTTCTTGTACCAATTGATATATAGGTTGGCTTATATGTCTGCAAATGATTAGTTTGGGTATGAGTATTTGGGGCGATGTGAGTGCTTGTGCGTAGTTGGGTTGGGTGATAATCGTTTCGTCTAACAGTAGGAGGTCGGTGTGTTGGTCGTCGAGGTAAAGCGCACAGTTGGTGTCGGATAGGGCTTGTTGCACTTCGGAATTGGGCACGAAGTTGTGGATTTGGGCTGACAACCAATTGTAATCGTCCGAACTGTCTGTAACGATGAATATGTGCATTTTGGGGGCTTAAATTTAATTTCTGTGCGTATTTGCTTTTTAGTTTTGCCGAAAGCTTTGTTATCTTTGTTGGCTTTTAATTTTTCCTGTGTTTGGTTGCTGGAAAAAATGCAAGTTTGATGCCAAATGCAATTTACTAAAATTAGTGACAGAGAGCCATGAGCGAAGAGTTAGATTATTCCGAAGATAGTATCAGAACCCTTGATTGGAAGGAGCATATCCGCAAACGCCCCGGTATGTACATCGGTAAACTTGGCGATGGTTCTGCTGCCGACGATGGTATTTATATCCTTATTAAGGAAGTGTTGGATAATTCGATCGATGAGTTTATGATGGGCTATGGTAAAAAGCTCAAAGTTGAAATTAACGATCTGACGGTTACTATTCGGGATTATGGGCGAGGAATTCCGTTGGGGAAATTGATAGATGTGGCCTCTAAAATGAATACAGGCGCGAAATACGACTCGAAGGTTTTTAAGAAATCGGTGGGCTTGAACGGGGTGGGTATTAAAGCCGCGAACGCACTCTCGGATTATTTTTGCATTCGATCTGTACGTGAGGGCGAAGTGAAAGAGATTATCTTCAATGGTGGTAATGTGGTTGAAGATAAACCGATTGTTCCGTCGCAAGAACAGAACGGTGTGGAAGTTATTTTCCGACCCGACGTGGAGATTTTTGGCAAGTTTCAGTATTTGAAGGCATTTGTAGAAACCATGTTGCGTAATTACACGTACCTGAACACGGGGCTGACAATTTACTTCAACGGTGCGGCGATTGTGTCGCGCAATGGTCTGTTGGATTTGTTGGAAGAGAATATGAGTGCCGAGGTTTTGTATCCGCCTATTCGGCTCAAAGATCCGGAATTGGAAATTGCACTTACCCATGCAAATCAGTATGGCGAAGAGTATTACACGTTTGTGAACGGCCAAAATACAACCCAAGGGGGTTCGCACCTTTTGGCTTTTCGGGAGGCTGTGGTGAAAACCATTCGCGACTTTTTTGGGAAAGATTACGATGTAAACGATATTCGCCAAGGGATGGTTGCGGCTGTGAGTATCAAGATAGAGGAACCTGTGTTTGAGTCTCAGACGAAAACAAAGCTTGGTTCTAAGAACATGAGCCCCGAGGGCATATCGGTGCGTCAGTACGTTATGGACATGATTACCAAAACGCTCGACGATTATTTACACAAGAATACTGAAGTTGCTAAGGCGCTGCAAACCAAGATTGTAGATGCTGAA
>JBDKHP010000056.1:0-9407 GCA_039797645.1 Bacteroidota bacterium | reverse complement strand
AAGACACCACAAGCACAGGCCGTATCGACATGACACTCATTGCACCCAAAAGTATTGTGATACTCGAATTTAAAGTCGATCTGCCCAAAGAAGCAGCCTTGGAGCAAATAAAGACCAAGCGTTATTACGAAAAATATTTATTAGAAAACAAAGAAATTTATCTGATAGGTATTCATTTTTCGAGTAAAACGAAAAATATTGAACAATTACAATGGGAAAAGTTTGAATAATACGGTTCATTATTTTATCGAAAACCTCCATTTTGTAGGTTTAGTCTAGCTGACTTCACATAGATCATTTACAAGTAACCCATGCTTCTATATTCGCCACCCGCAGCTCCATACTGCATTATTTCCGTTAGTGGTATTTAAGATAATTTGCAATCGGATTGCAAATTATCTTAAATTTGCAACTATAAATAATGCAAACACCTAAAGATTAGCTTATGTGGATACCTCGAAATGTAAGAGAAACAATACTCGACGCAGCAAGAACACGTCCTGCGATTTTACTCACCGGAATACGCCAGGTAGGTAAGAGTTCCTTGTTAAAACGGCTCTTTCCTGAGGCAGAGTATGTGACCTTGGATAAAGTACACATTGCCCAAGAAGCGGAGACCAACCCCACGAAATTTTTACAACGATTTAAAAAACAAGTAATTATAGCCGAAGTGCAATATGCACCGACTTTGATGCGTCATCTAAAAATACTCATTGATGAGAACAGAGAAGAAAATGGAAAATGGATACTGACCGGTAGCCAGCAATTCAACCTTATGCAACAAGCAAGTGAATCGTTGGCAGGTCGCTTACGGGTATTACAACTTGGCACGCTTAGTGCCTCAGAATTGCAACAAAGTGGATTGTTAAACAACCCATCAGAACAATTATGGAAAGGTGGGTTTCCTGAAATTTGGGCAAATAATCTGCGTTCGGACAACTTCTACGAAGATTACTTGCAGACTTATTTAGAACGAGATTTGCGTCAACTTTTAAAGGTAACTAATTTACGGGATTACCGCCGTTTTTTGGGGCTTCTCGCAATACGTGCTGGCCAACTCCTCAACTTTAGCGAATTGGCCAAAGATCTTGGTATTGCCGTGAATACAGTAAAAGCTTGGGTAAATGTGCTAGAAAGTTCAGGACTAATCGTGTTGCTTCCTCCGTATTACCAAAATTTGGGCAAACGCTTAATAAAATCGCCCAAAGTCTTTTTTACAGACAATGGCATACTCTGTACATTGCTCAACATCCATTCTACAGTGGCACTCGAAGCAAGTACATTTAAAGATAGTATCTGGGAAAATTTTGTATGTGTCGAATTATTAAAAAATGGGTTTGTGGCCGGACGAAACCTTTTTTTCTACCGCGACCAAAATGCTGTAGAAATTGATTTTATACTCGACCATAATTCGCACATAACACTCATCGAAGCGAAAAGCAACGAACTGCCACAGCCCCAAAAATTAAACTTTTCAAAAGTTCAGCCCTTATTCTCCCAACGAACCCTGTGTGCAGTGGCATGTACTATAGATCGGGCTGGGCTTACTGAATTGAAAGAATACAGTTTATACAACCCACTTCTAGGTTTCCAGTGGTAAATTCACTCAAAAAATCGCCACCCGCAACTCCATACTGCATTATTTCCGATAGTTATGTTTAAGATAATTTGCAATCGGATTGCAAATTATCTTAAACTGGATTGCAAATAACACAAGAACATGAAGCAAAATCTAATTGCTGATCGAAGCGTTTCAGTTTGGATGGGCTTTTCTGCTTTAGGTTGCGTGCCAGAGTCTTCGTCTATGCTCGGCCACTACGTATGGAGGTGGTACTCGGTGCCCCGATTATGCATTCGCGAATTGCTCCATGGCCGCAGGCCAAGATAAAGTGTTTGCCCAGCGTACCTACGGCGTCTAAGAAGGTGCTGCCGTCTCACCTAGCCCGGATAGTAGCGGTAGCCCACAGCGGTGTGATGCGGTGGCAGCAAGCTGACGATATTCGACTGAAATACAAAGGCTTCCAGTTGTTTTCGTTCCCGAACGCGAGGACTACAAGCGGATAGCCGGCAGCAGTCGCCTAAAATAGTGTTGAGCCTCCGCTCCTAATAATTATTTTTTTATTTTTGCTTTTTTTGGATGTTTTTTTCGGTTTCCGTGCTTTATTTTTTTGCATTGGATCGGCTTTTTTTTCGACCGACCCAATGCTTCTATAAACGGATTAATCTATTACTTCGAACTCGACACGTCGGTTCATTTGTCGGCCTGCTTCTGTGTCGTTGGGCATTACGGGTTGGGTTTTTCCGGCGCCTTTGGCTTCGAGACTTGTGCTTGGTACGCCAGCGGCAACCAATGCAGCGACCACTGCCTGAGCGCGTTGCAAGGAAAGAGTCAGGTTGGCGGCATCGCCCCCTACGTTGTCGGTGTGTCCGCTTATGCGGATGCGGACTTTGGGGTAGCGATTCAGGAACTGTACCACGCGGATGATTTCGGCCTGCGAGGTGCTGGCCAAACGGGCACTGCCAAACTCGAAAAAGATGTTTTTGAGTACGACTTTCGAGCCTGTTTTGATGTTTAAGAGTCCGATGTTTTTATCGACTTCGGTGTAGTTTTGTGCGGCGGGAATGTTGAAGTTTTCGGTGTGAAACATGTAGCCGTCTAAGGACACCGCGATGCCGTAGTTGCGGCCTGATGGCAAGGATACCAAGTACTTACCGGTGCTGCTGTTGGATTTGCTGCTGAATACGAGTTCGTTCTTTTCGTTATCGACAATCTCGATATTGGCTTCCAAGGGTTGGCGCGTTACGGAATCTAAGACCAAACCTTTGAGGATTGTGAGGCGGATGGTTTTCAGTTCGATGGTTTCGATTTCTGGTTTTTCGACCACCGGGGCATCGAGCGAGGAGAGGTAGTTTTCTTGGGTTTGCATTACCAATGGGTTTTCGGCACTGAGGTACTCTATTTTGCAGATGTCTGCTCCGCCGTAACTACCCACAGCTTCGGAGGCGTAATAGGCGACTTTACCGCCTTGTGTGGCGGTGTAGAAAATGTCGTCGCCGCTGGTGTTGATGGGCCAGCCGAGGTTCTCGGGTTCGGACCAATTGCCGGCTGCATCGCGTATGGTGCGGAAGATGTCGTAACCGCCCATGGTGCTGTGTCCTTGGGAACTAAAGTAGAGGGTTTGTCCGTCGGGCATCATGAATACTTGCTCTTCGTTGAAGGCTGTGTTGAGTACTGCGCCCAAATTCTGTATGTTTGTCCACTTGCCTTTGGCGTCGAGGGTTGCTACGTATAAATCGCTGCCGCCGTAGCCTCCAGGGCGGTCGGAAACAAAGAAGAGTTCTTTACCGTCGTAAGACAAACAGGCGGATGATTCTCTGCTTGAGGAGTTTACGTCGCCACGAAGGGGTGTGGCTTTCCCCCAATTCTTGCCTTCGAGGTGACTCTCGTAGATGTCGCCCTTGTTTTTTGCCCGATATACGAACATGGTCTGTCCGTCAGCCGAAAGACCGATTGTGGCGTCGTGGTCGTCGGTGTTGAGTGTACCTGCAACAGGTCCTACTTTTTGCCATGCTCCATTTACAAACTCCGACTGGTAAATGTCTTCGAAATATCCGCCGTCTTTGTCGCGTTTGTCGTTGGCTTTTATGGGTCGGCGCGAGGTGAAATAGAGGGTGGAGTTATCGGCCACTACCAAGGGGCTGTGGTCGTTGTAGGCCGAATTGACATTGTCGCCCAAGTTGTAAATGAGGGCTCGTTGGTAGGATTTCGTAAGGCTGATCCCTGTTTTACATTCGAGGATTTTTTTCTCGACAATTGGTTTTTCTTGAGGAATTTTATCTGCGGGTAGGGACTTCAAATACGTTTCATAGAGTAATAAAGCTTCTGCAAAATTACCGTTCAAATGGACACAGTCGGCTAATTCGCGCCCCAAATTTGGGGTGAGTGAAGGCTTGGATTTATAGACCATTTTCAGGTATTCCAATTCTTTGGCGTTATTTCGTAATAATCTATAAGCCAAAGCAATATCGTAATTAAGCGGCGCACATTCTGGATTGTATGCTGCTGCTTTCAGGAGCGATTCTACGGCCAATTCGCCTGCCTCGCGGGTGTTCTCTTCGAGCATAAACATGCCCTCTTTGAGGTTTCCCCATGCGTCCTTGAAACCCGCTTCTTTGACAAAAAAATCGTCTTTCGACACCTCCATATATTTCTGTGCTGCAAGCTGCAAAGATAGCAAGCACAACATAACAACAATCTTAAAACTTTTCATAGCAGGAAACAGTATTTGGTTACTTATAGTAGTCTATATTTTGTTGGGCAGCAGGCACCCCATTTTTTACAGCCAAAGCCCAATCGGCCAAAGCTTTGTCTTTCTTCCCGAGCCACTCGTAGGCCGAACCTCGCGCATAATACGCGGCCCCCATTGAAGCGTCGAGCTGTATCGCTTTGGTGTAACGTTTCACCGCAGCATCAAAATCTCGTTGCGTCACCAACACATTCCCGAGGTTATAATAGGCAACCGCCCAGCTGGGTTTCAGGAGGGTCACTTTTTCGAAATCGGCTTGGGCGCGGGTATAATCTTTCAATGCAGCCCGAATCATACCACGCAGATTGATAGCCTGTTCGTTGTCGCCTGTGAGTCGAATCACCTTCTCGATAGACGCAAGCGCCAAATCGTTTTTGCCCATTTTAAACTGCACCGAAGCCAAATTTAGAAATGCAGCGACAAATTGTGGGTCGAGCTGCACGGCACGCTGATAATCGGCCAATGCCAACTGAAGCTTATCGAGTTTGCGATACACCGAACCCCGGTCGTTGTACAAAGGCGCAAAATCTGCTTTCAGTGCCACCCCTTTGTCAAAAACAGGCAAAGCCTCCTTGAATTTGGAAACCTGAAAGAGTGCACCACCCCAATAATAGTGGCATAAATAATTGGAGAATCCGCCCGCAGCTGCCTTTTCGAAATTGGCTATAGCTCCCTCTGGCTTACCCAAAAAGAACAAACAGAAGCCTTTCTGATAGTACACATCTGGCGAATAACTAGGCTTATAGGCTACTACTTTGTCGAAATCAGACACAGCATCGGCAAAGCGTTTTTGCTCGGCAAAGCACACGCCACGGCCATAAAATGCACGTGCAAAACTATCTTTCAGTGCGATAGCCTGCGTAAAAGCATCCACGGCTTCCGTCATTTGTTTCGATTTAAGCGCCGCAACACCTTTATTATACGCCAATTCAGCCTCCTGATTTTCAGCAAGTACCAAGGTAGAACTGGTATCAATCACGGCCAGTTCTATTTGCGAAAAAGCCATTTGCGCCACATATATGCACAAGAACAGCAGTAAAGTTTTTTTCATCGTTGTCTCTTTATAAATATCCGTTGGCATAAAATTACCCAAACTATTTGCCATAAAAAACAATTCGGACAAGTTTCGGTCATTTGTTTGACATGTATAGCATGGACAACAAGCATTTTAACAAAACTCGAAGCTCAAAACCAAAGAAAAAACCAAAACCTAAGGCAAATGAAACAGCATTCTACAAAAACTATCTATTTTTATACCCAATAGCACAACCCAATTTTTTTAGCACATGACCAAGAAGATAAGCATTGCCCTGAGTATAATCGCAGCACTCCTGATTGCCATATTTGGCTACCTCCGCCTCGCAGACAACGAAAATAATGTAAACACCGGCATCTTTCCGTTTGAACCAAACTCATTCGGAATCGTGGTGCGTATCAATTTCCCTGGCGATTGGCTCGACCAAGAATTCACCCACAAAACCCTCCCGATGCTCGCCACCCAAAACGACATTGCCGAAACAAGCAAGGAAATACTGCTCGATTTCCGCATAGGAAAACGTGGCGACGAAAGCCCTCTATACATTATCTTCAATTCCGACGGACACAACACAAGCTGGACACTCGCCAAATACCTCAAACCCCAAACGCTCAATCCACAAAACTGGCAAGCCAAAGACACAAGCACCTATGGCGACGATGCACAGATTATTAGCTACTCAAAACAGAACAGCGAACTAACAATCTATTACACCAACAGCGGCGGCATGGCATTCTTTTCGGCCAACAAACTGGCAATTGAACAATACTTGCGCATACCTCCACGCAAAACAAATCCGCAAAACCCAAACCCCACCGAAAAACTCATTGCCACAACCGACCCCAAAGCATTGGCCAACATCTACATTAATTTCACCAATGCAAAACAAACCTTCAAAAGCATACTCAAACCACAAGCCTACGAATGGCTCAACAGACAAAGCCAATTTGCGGTGTGGGACATCAGCCAACAGAAAGACGAAATCTTTGTCACTGGCCTAAACATCCCCACCGAAGCAGCTTCAAACATGAGCCCTGCCACCGAGCACGAATCGCACAAAACATTCCCAATACAAACCATAAACTACAGTATAAGCAACCGCGACTACAACTCAGCCGAATTCCGCACACTCTGCACCGAAACAGGTACAAGCCTACGCGAAACCATAGCCAACAAACTCACTGGCGAGGAAGCCAGCCTTTGCATTTACGATCCCCTACATCCGGATCAGGCCGCCACAGCCCTCGTTCTCAGCGCAAAAAGCAGCTCAGATGCAAGCCAACTCGCCCAGCAAATAGGGCTTGCGAGCAACACCCCTGCACCAGTCGGACAATTTTCAAACTGGCCAAGTACACTAAAAAAAACATTCAGTTTTTCAAAAAACTTAGACTATTTCACAGTTTTAGACAAATATATAATTATAGGAAGTTCAAACACTTTAGAAACAATTCTGAATGCCTATAATACCGAAAAAACACTCACAAATTGGGATACCTACACTACACTGTCAGAAAATTTTGCCAAAGAATCCAGCACCATGAGCTACGTAAACCCAAGGTATTACCAAGCATTCTTCAAACAAAATTTTACGGAATTTGCCTATAAAAAAATAAAAAATTACACCGATTCTTTGGTATATCTCAGCGGATTTTCCCTGCAAACAGCACCACAAAACAACATACTCTACACAAGCCTACAAAGCAAGGTAATAAACCGCCCCACCGACCATATAGCCAAAGCACTCTGGGCCACAAAACTCGATACCACACTCGCATCCAAACCTGCATTGGTAGAAAATCACTACACCCACAACAACGAAATACTCGTGCAAGATGTCGCCCACACGCTCTACCTTATAGACGACAAAGGCCAAATACTCTGGAAAAAACCACTAGACCAAGCCATTATGGGCGGCGTGCAACAAATAGACCTCTTCAACAATGGCAAACTTCAGATATTTTTCAACACCCGCAGCAAGCTCTACCTAATAGACCGCAACGGCGAAAACGTAGGCGATTACCCCATAAAACTCCCCTACCCTGCCACCAACCCCGCCACAATTTACGACTACGACCACCGCCTCGACTTCCGAATCCTCGTCGCCTGCCTCGACAAAAAAGTCTATTGCCTCAACATCAGCGGCAAAAGCATCGACGGCTGGGCCTTCGACAAAACCGAAACCGAAGTCCAAACCCCCATTCAATACTTCAACTGGGACGAAAAAGACTTCCTCACATTTGGCGACAGCAAGCACTGTTACATCCTAAACCGACGCGGCGAAGTACGCATCAAACTAAGCCAACAATTCGGGCCAAGCCCCAACAGCCTCGTAAGCTTCGACGAAAACGCCACCGAAAAACGCCCGTTCTTTATTGCCAACGACACCCAAGGCACTGTCTATCAGATCTCTTTAGATGGCAACACACGCCCAAATACCTTTGCCGATTTCAGCCCCAACCATTACTTTTTCTACCACGATTTCGACGGCGACCTCGTACCCGACTATATTTTCTTCGACAACAACCTCCTCACCGCCTACAACCAAGCAGGCAAAAAAATCGTGGAATACAAACACCCCGACCCAATCACCGACGCCCCACTTTTCTTCGACTTTTCACGTTCCGACAAGCGCATCGGTCTCTACTCGGCCAAAAACAAAAAGGCATATCTCATTGAAAATCAAGGAGAAGTAAGCCCTGGTTTTCCTGTAAATGCCGTCGGACTCTTCACCATTGGCAAACTCATCCCCAATTCAGGCCAGATGAACCTGATAACAGGTACGAGCACAAACTATCTCTACAACTACCAAATAAATCTCTGATAATAAACCGACTAACACAAAAATTGTCGCAGACATAGCCGATGCAAAAAAAACAAAAAAAGGATTAGGAGCTGGAGCCAAACATTATTTAGAACGGCGGCTACCGGCTCTTAGCAGTAGTCCTCGCGCCCGGTTACGAAATCACTTGGCAACGGAAGTATTTCAATCGGGCACCAGCACGAATGTCAAACGGCGTCACATCGCTGTGGGCTACTTGCCGCGATCCGGGCTAGACCGAACGGCAGCACCATTTGTAACGCCGTAGGTTCGCTGGGCAAACACTTTACTTTGGCCTGCGGCCATGGGGCGTTATCGTACTCCAAGCCTACGGCTTGCCCAAAAGTCAGCAATACTAAAAAGTACGACAATATTTTGTCACAAAACTTATCTGTCTAATACATCCTGATTATGGATTGATCTGGCCAGATTCAATCTATTGATTTGGGGCATTGGTTGGTGAAGTACAAAAGAGAAAAGAACCTAAAATGCAGACTAAAATTTTATTTTTGTTCCTTTTTTTGAGAATTATCCCGAATTATTCGACTCGAATAATGGTAGGTTTTTTTGGTTTTGCGAAAATTTCTATTTCTTTTGATAAGGTTTCAGTAGTATTGTCAGTTTTTTTTATCTCAACATTTACAGTAAATTTCCCTTCACTAGCGTAACAATGCGAAGGTTCTGTTTCTGTACTCGTTTGCCCATCGCCAAATTGCCAGAGTACCGATACAATACCTTGCCCATTTTCTATAGAAAAGAGCGTAGGATCTGGAGCACAGCCGGGTTGAACTGCAATGCCACTGCTACAAGCGGAAGCATAGGGCGAAGTGATAAATACAGGGGGCAGATAAGTAAACGCCTTTAAAGGGATCGCGGCTGATGTAAAACCACAATCAGAACCAGGCGAGTTTGGTCTTGAGATAATATCTATGTGCTTATTTTTATTTATGTAAGAGATGTAAACTCTACCATCCAAACCTAATCTCATTTGCGGATATATTGCAGTAGTATAGTCTTTTTCATATATAATTGAAGGTGTAACTAGTCTCAGATTTTCATCAATACATAGTTGTATAACTTGATAAGGTCTCGTTCTTGTCGCGGAATTAAACTTACCTATAGCTGTAACATATATTTTTGTCTGATCTGGCGAAAAGCATACTTCATATATTGTATATTCATCGTCAAGCACAAAACTAGAAACTGGTTCAATGGTTTCAGTTTTAAGATCTAGCTTCGCCAAGTG
>JBDKHP010000055.1:0-3160 GCA_039797645.1 Bacteroidota bacterium | reverse complement strand
AACAAACCAGGCGGTTGCCGTATTTGTTCGGTAGAAGTAGCTGGTCGTAGAAACCTTGCGCCTGCTTGTGCTACCGAAGCTACAGCCGGAATGGATATTAAAACCCACACCATGCGCGTACTCAATGCACGCCGTACGGTTATGGAATTTATCCTCTCCGACCACCCAAAGGAATGTCTTACCTGTGTTAAGAACGGACGTTGCGACCTACAAACCATGGCACATACCTTGGGTGTACGCGAAATTCCGAACGAGGCCATCTACTCCATGAGTACTTACCGCCAAGACACTTCGCCAAGCATTATCCGCAACATGGACAAATGTATTATGTGTCGCCGTTGCGAAACCATGTGTAACGACGTACAAACAGTGGGGGCACTTTCTGCAATTAACCGTGGTTTCGAGGCCGTAGTTTCTACTGCATTCGAGATGAACTTGGAGCAGTCGCCATGTACGTATTGTGGCCAATGTGTGGCCGTTTGCCCCACAGCAGCTCTTACCGAGGTCGATCACACAAACACCCTCATCAAAGCACTTGCCGATCCTAAGAAAACAGTAATCGTACAAACGGCGCCTGCCGTACGTGCGGCCTTGGGCGAAGAATTCGGACTAGAACCAGGTACATTGGTTACAGGCAAAATGGTTGCTGCACTCCGTTCGTTGGGCTTCAACTACGTGTTCGACACAGATTGGGCAGCCGACGTTACCATTATGGAAGAAGGCACCGAGCTACTCGACCGTCTTACACGCCACATGAATGGCGACCAGACAGTAAAACTCCCAATACTTACTTCTTGCTGCCCTGGTTGGGTGAATTTCTTCGAGACAAACTTTCCCGAACTCAAAGACATTCCATCTACCGCACGTTCGCCTCAGCAAATATTTGGCGCATTGGCCAAAACCTATTTTGCCGACAAAATTGGCAAATCGCGCGAAGAATTGGTCGTTGTATCTATTATGCCTTGCGTAGCCAAAAAATACGAAGCACAACGCGACGAATTTAAAACAAATGGCAACCCAGATGTAGATTTCTCGCTCACAACCCGCGAATTGGCGCAACTCATCAAACAATCTAACCTCGACCTGAAAACCCTCGAAGACGAAGAGTTTGACAATCCGCTTGGCGAATCGACCGGTGCAGGTGTAATCTTTGGCGTAACAGGTGGGGTAATCGAAGCCGCAGCACGTACCGCCTACGAAGTATTCACAGGCAAAACACTCCCACGCGTTGAGTTCGAAGCCCTTCGTGGTATGGACGGCATTCGTAGCGCAACCGTAGATTTCAACGGTACACCGATCAATATCGGAATTGCCCACGGTTTGGGTAACGCACGCAAATTGTTAGACGACGTAAAAGCAGGCAATTCGCAGTTCCACGCCATCGAGATTATGGCTTGTCCCGGCGGTTGTATCGGTGGCGGTGGCCAACCACAACACCATGGCGACAGCGAAATCCTAAAAAAACGTGCTTTGGCTATATACAGCGAAGACGAATCTAAGGTAATTCGTAAATCGCACGAAAACCCTAGTGTAATCGCACTTTACAGGGATTTCTTGGGCAAACCAAACAGCCACAAAGCACACGAACTGCTACACACACATTACTTCGACAAACGCAAACACCGCAATATCGAAGAATAACACCCCAAATAGAAAAGTTTGTCGCAGCCACCCAACAAAGGCCCGCAGCGACAAACATTTCTATCTATGTTTCGTAACATCTCGAATGTCAATTTTAAAAACAACACAATGGAAACCGGCTTTACCAAAGATTCTACCATAAAGCTCAAAGCTCACGATATAGCCAAAATTCAGGAAATAGCGGCCAAATTTGGCAACCAAGGCGGCGAACTCATAAACGTCTTACACGGCTGCCAAGATCATTTTGGCTACCTACCTGCCGAAATTCAAGAGCAAGTAGCCATGGCCCTCAATCTCTCCTCGGCAAAAGTATTCGGCGTAGTTACCTTCTACTCCTTCTTCACAATGAAGCCAAAAGGCAAGCACCCAATTTCGGTTTGTACCGGAACTGCTTGCTACGTACGTGGCGCAAACAACGTGCTCGACGAAGTAAAAAAACAACTCGGAATCGACGTCGGACAAACCACCGCCGACGGAAAATTCTCTATCTCTTGCCTTCGTTGCGTAGGAGCCTGCGGACTCGCACCCGTAGTACAAGTAGGCGACAAAACCTACGGACGCGTAGCCCCCGACGACGTAAAAGCTATCCTTGCAGAATACGAAGCTTAAGCAACCAACACACACACAAGCATACAACCCGGCCACTAGCCGGGTTTTTGTTTTCCTTACGGTCCACCAAATAACTTTGCGAAAACACAAAACATTGCTACCTTTAATCGAGCGGACACAAACCCGAGTCCGCACGCAATTACACTTATAAACAAACTCAGAACAATGCAAAAAAATTCCGTATTTGCCGACACCATGATGACAGGTTTCGTCAACGGCGCCGTAATGGTATCCTACAACCTCATACTCTACGTATTGGGCTTCACTTTCAACAAATTCGCAGGTTTCGTAGCCTACCCTCTAATGATCGGCTTACTCACTTGGGGTATGTTCTACCGGCGCACCCAGCTCGGCGGATACATCACCTACGGACAATCGCTCATTACAGGCGTCATGATTTCCGTCTATGGCGGCATGATCGTAACCCTCTACACCGTAGTTTTATTCTTCTTCATCGACCCACAACTTTTCGAACAATTCTTCAAAGTTCAAGAAGCCGAACTCCTCAAAAATCCACAAATGACCGACGAAATGGTCGATCAAGCCATCTCTATGATGCGCAAATTCATGAGCAAAGAATCCTTCATCGGCATCAGCCTCGTTTCAAGTGCCATATTCGGACTCATACTATCGGCCATCATCAGCATTTTCGTCAAGAAAAACGATCCCAACGTCATCGCCTACTAAACGCGATATTACCACGAAATACCCACGGCAGACTCCCCACCAGTCTGCCGTTTTTAATTAAAAACCACCCGAAATCAAAAAAAAAAAATAAAGATAAGGAGCTGTAGCCCAACAATATTTGTAATCACTGCTGCCGGCTATCCGCTTGTAGTCCTCGCGTTCGGGTACGAAATCAACTGGAAACCCCTGTATTTCAGTCGAAAAGCATCAGCTTGCTGACACC
>JBDKHP010000054.1:0-2922 GCA_039797645.1 Bacteroidota bacterium | reverse complement strand
ATGAACAATCCTTTGTTCAAGCACCCGTCGTTTGAGTTGCCCTTGAACTGGATGGTTCGCAACTTCAATACCACTTACCTACTGGTGGGCGACTATCTGAACCGCTGGAATGAACTCATCTTCTCGGAATCGGATATGTCAGTGGCTGCTGAAAAATCAGAGCAACAGGGCCTGGATTTTTGCAATACCTTGGTGCATCAGTTTGAGTGTATTCCGCCTCCATCCCAGATACTTCTGTGGAAGCCGCTTCTACACTGGCCCGAATTTGAGACTTGTGCCCAAGAAATTAATTTGGCATTCAAGCACAACAGCGAATTTAGAGATTCACTCAATGCTTCAGCCGAAAGCTTCATACAAACACAGATTAATAAAGGGGCAACACCAATCGTTGGGTACCAGAAAGCGTTTGAATACTCACAAATGTACCTTCTTGAAGAGCTTGCTGTTTTCTCCTTACTCGCGAAGAATACTATAAATATACAGATTTACCCTGGAACCCAACTTCCGATACTCTCGCAAATTTCAAAAATCGACCCCGAACATATCCCGAAATCACTTCTGGAAAGCAAATTTATCGAATTAAGAATCAAAAAAAAATAACTGTATATGAGTTGTTGAATTTAGCAAAACACGCCATGAAAAAATTAGTAATCCTCTTTTCAGTGTTCACAATTGTATTTACCAATAGTGTATTCTGTCAGTTTAAAATTGTATCGATACCAAACGGCTTAAGCTACAATCAGTCAGCTTTACAAATTGGAAGCACGATAGACAGCACTGCAAGCATTGAATTCTCTGACGAAGTGTCGGTTGAGCCATTTATCGTATGTACACCAGAGCTCGAATTCTACGAACTTGACCGAAATTTACTTGTTCTGGGAACAGTTTCAGAAAGCAAAAAGCGCATCAAACTCGGAGAGTCTAGGGGGTTTCAGAAAAAAGAACAATCAATTCCGGATTTAGCACTTTTTTTTGGCGACAATCAATTCACGATTTTTGGCGACAGCGTAAACCTCGAATTAGATGCCACCACCTATCCGTTAAGCCAAAACTTTAATATCGTATTTGCGTACAAAATCGGGAGTGAGCCACAAGCAAAAAAAATTGGTTTCGACAACCAAACCCTCCACCTTCGCCAGAGTGAACTTGCCCAAGGCAAAACAGGTGTAAATACAGACGGTATTTTCCAGAAACTTAGCATCTACTCCTTTCAACCAGAAAACCCCCAACAGAAAAAGAAAATTTGCACTTTCAACCTGCAATTTGTACCCGAAAACACTTTGGCTTTACAGTGCAAAGCCATTCTCGACACGAAGAACCCCAATGCTCCAGAAAGCATTAAGAAATTCATCAACTACCTATATGGCAAAACAATCGCAAAACAAGTTGAATCTGTGCTGAGCAAAACTGCACCTTGAAGTAAAAAATATGCTAAAAAAACAAAAACGATAGCTAGATTACTGAATATTATTGCATAACACATTTTACGACTCCACAAATTTCTGTTAGTTTTGTGCCAGATTAAGCCAACAGGCTCAATCAAAACACAATATCTCTGTCGCAGCTTTATTTTATTTTTTTATACAACGAAAACATATAAACCTATAATACTCAACGAAATTCCTGATAATGAAAAAAATAACACCCATACTGTTTCTTTTTCTCACTTTGGCTTCGCAAGCACAAGTAAAAAAGGACTCCCTTAACTTGAAACTTGCCGACCTTTACTTCAAAATTACCAATGTGTTATGCTCGTTGGACAACGGCGAATTATGGGGAACGTCACTCTACGGCCCGTCCATTTTTGTCGATCCCACGGACAACAGTGCCATAGCAAACCAAGCCGATTTTTGGGGAAACTTAACACCTAGTAACGGCTTGTACCGGGGGCAACTCCCCGACGAAATGGTAATAAGCAACAACATCCTCAACTGGGGTGGCCTCAATTGGGCTTGTATGCAATGGCCGCTCAACGTCGATAAAACCGAACGCAACATCGAGTTGCTAAAACTTCAATTTCTTCGTTTTGCACCCAGCATTGGCATTTCCCAACCCCTAGACCTGATGGGGCATATCGACTCCACCGACGCCCGTTTGTTAATTCAATTGGAATGGCGTGCCCTCAATAAGGCCATACACACCACTGGTACCGAAAAGAAAAATGCAGTAAACGACGCACTCCTCTTCCGAAACCTACGCCATACAATTTATCCAGATGGTGCAGTGGTAGAGATTCAACTCGAAAAACTATACGGTTTGGCAGAATATACAGCCCTAAAACTCTCTAAACTCACCGACGAACAAGTGATGGAACGCATCGCACTCAAAATAAACACTGCCAACAAACTTGAAACCTTCGAAGGCATTTTGGGCGAAACAAGTGGGCTATTTTATGCAATGCTCCTCGACGCTTCCGGCATGATCTGGCGAAAAGAAGTAAACGCAACCTGCGACCTAGGCGAACTTACCCGCAAGGATTACCTCCTTGCACGATCCCAAAATCTGGATGCAGACGCCGAGAAAGCAAGCCAAAATTATGGCATCAAACAATTAAAAGCCACCGAAGCCCAACGTGCAAAAGAGGCAGAAACCAAAAAAACGGCCTTCTCCAAACTTTTAATTGACGGTAATGTGTGTACAATTCCTCTCGAAAATGCAAAACTGTCATTCGATCCACGCAGCTCAATTCCATTTGGCGTAATTGGCACGGTATATCCCAATATAATTGTTGACGACAACTGGGGACGCTTAATCGTCAAGAATGGTGCATTGGTAAACAATGCAATTACAAGATTGTGCGTCTCCGCAAAAGACCTCTCCGTAGCCTCTCAGAATATCGAAACCGAATATTTCATCCTCGAACTCAAAGATGGATGGAGATTCGTTCCCGGAAAACGAAACGGCGACTACGAACTCATAAAA
>JBDKHP010000053.1:0-2694 GCA_039797645.1 Bacteroidota bacterium | reverse complement strand
ACGATATTCGATTTGGGCATGGACGGTTTCCGCAATGCGGTGGACATCAATCTATTTGGCACAATTTATCCTTGTATGGTTTTCGGTAAAACTATGGCTACGCAGCAAAGCGGAAGTATTATCAATATATCGTCGATGGCTGCTTACCAAGCTATTACGCGCGTACCTGCTTATACGGTTGCTAAAACAGGCGTAAGTAGTTTCACCCAATGGCTTGCCGTGGAAGTTGCACAAAAATTCTGCGACAAAATTCGTGTAAACGCCATTGCCCCGGGCTTTTTCGTGGGCAACCAAAACCGCCACTTACTCTTAAACCCCGACGGTTCTTATACCGAGCGTAGCGTAAAAGTGATCGCAAAAACCCCAATGGGTCGTTTTGGCGACATTTCAGAATTAAACGGTCTGGTACAATTCCTCTGCTCGCCAGCAGCAAGTTTTGTTACTGGTACTGTAATACCCGTCGATGGTGGCTTCAATGCATTCTCTGGCGTGTAATCCCATTTTCTAGTACTAACAAGCAAAAACAACCCAATATGGCACTCGAAAAAACATGGAGGTGGTTCGGTCCGAAAGACGCTATCACCCTTGCCGATCTTCAGCAGATTGGCATCGAAGGCATCGTAACCGCACTTCACCACCTTCAACCGGGCGAAGTATGGACTGTCGAAGAAATCCAGAAAACCCGCGACAACATAGAAGCTCACGGAATGCGTTGGAGCGTTGTAGAAAGCCTCCCCGTATCGGAGGGCATCAAGATGAACAACGCTCAGCGCGATCAGCTTGTAGAAAACTACAAACAATCGCTTCGTAACCTTGGTGCCTGTGGCATCGACACAGTATGTTACAACTTCATGCCTGTGCTCGATTGGGCACGCACGAAGCTCAACTACAAAATGCCCAACGGCAGCGAATCGCTTTATTTCGACTTCCTCGACTTTGCAGCCTTCGACATCTATATGCTCGAACGCCCCAATGCCGCAGCCGACTATAGCGACGAAATGATTCAGAAAGCAAAAGCACGCTACGAATCGCTCAGCCAAGCGCAGATAGACGAAGTGGTCTATAACATCACCATCGCCACCCAAAGTTTTGTAAACGGCGTAGTGGGCGAAGACGAAAAAGACCCAAAGGCCGTGTTCCGCGCCCTACTCGCCCAATACGGCGAAATAGACCGCGAGCAACTCCGTGCCAACCTGAAAGCTTTCCTCGACGACATCGTACCCGTGGCCGAAGAAGCAGGCATCAATCTGTGCATTCACCCGGACGATCCGCCGTACGCAGTACTCGGCCTCCCACGCATTATGTGCAATGCCGACGACTACAAATGGCTTACAGAAGCAAACACTTCTATCAACAACGGCTTTACGTTCTGCGTCGGTTCGCTATCTGCTGGCCCAAGCAACAACTTGGTCGATATGATAAATCAGTACGGCGAGCGCATTCACTTCATTCACCTCCGCAACACCCAACGCGACGAATTCGGCAATTTCTACGAATCTGGTCACCTAAAAGGAAGCGTCGATATGTTCGAGGTGGTAAAAGCTCTACTCACCGAACAACACAAACGCATGGAAAGTGGCCGTACAGACCTCCGGATGCCATTCCGCCCCGACCACGGCGTGCGTATCGCCGACGATTTCCGCCAGAAACACAACCCCGGCTACCCACTTTTAGGCCGTCTGCGAGGCTTAGCAGAAATGGACGGACTCGCAGCAGGAATCGAACGCGCCTTCTTCAAGAAGTAAACCACCAAGCCCTCAGCCTCAAAACTGGGGGCTTAGTGTATAATCTACCCATCCCAGAATGCAATTCACCCAACCCAAACGACCATCTACCCCAAAACACCTTCGTAACCGCCAAACACGTCGTATGTTTGCATCGTGGAAAGGCAATGACGCCACCACCAAAAAAACAGACAACATGAAAAAGCTAATATTATTACTCGCAGTAGTTCTTGGTCTTTCAGCTACTACAATGGCCGACAACATCGAAGGCGTAGCAAAAGCAAAAGTAGAATTAAGCTACAACGGTTTCAATTTCCTACAAGTTGCTTACGCAAATTCCGAAAATGCCTCAGTACGTGTGAAACTATACAGCAGCAATTTTGATCTTCTACATTCATCGAGTCTCAAAGACAGTAAAATCTTCAATATTACCCAACTCGAAGCCGGCAACTACATCGTAAAAGTAGAAAAAGACGGAGTTGACATTTACACAGAAGTTATCAGAAAGGTTAAATAAACCTTTCTACACCGCATAAAGTGTCTCCCTCAGACACAAAAAATTAGGTTAGTAGATAGTGAATACTGATTGTTTAGGGTTAGGCTCAAGCGTGAGCCTTTTTTTTTGCCCAAAATTCTCGTAGAAACCCACCAGAAAGCCATTCACCGAGCCATTGGCAAAAAGCCACACCTCCAGGGGCTCACCATTCCAATTCCCCAAAACCCAAGACCGAAAAAAATAAAAATAAAAATAATAAGGAGCTGTAGCCCAACAATACTTGTAATGACTGCTGCCGGCTATCCGCTTGTAGTCCTCGCGTTCGGGAGCGAAATCAACTGGAATCCTTTGTATTTCAGTCGAATAGCACCAGCTTGCTGCCGCCGCATCACGCCGCTGTGGGCTACCGCTACTATCCGGGCTAGTTCGGTCGGCAGCACCATTTGTAACGCCGTAGGTACGCGGGGCAAAACC
>JBDKHP010000052.1:0-4407 GCA_039797645.1 Bacteroidota bacterium | reverse complement strand
CTTAAAAACTTAATCGGGAATCTGGGTGTTGGCCGTTTTTTACAACATGGTCGGAATTATTACAATGGAGAGGTGTATAAACTTTCGCACAGGGGGAGTGTGGTGGGCGATCATACGGTTTTGTCTTGGGGTGTCGAGTTTCAGAGGGAGTGGTTTCGGAATTCATTGTTGGAATGGGAGTTGCTTGATTCAGCTGGTTTTGCGCTTCCGCCTCGTGAGCAAACGGGAGGGGGAGATGCGAACACGCTGCGGCTTACTAAAAACGCGCGTGCTTCGTATGCGATGTCGAGCTATCGCTTCGCGGGATTTGCTGCTTTGGTGCATAAATGGGACGACAATTTATTTCACTATACTTTAAATTTTGGGTTACGAACTGGTTTTTGGCAGGGTAACAAGGTGAGCTTTTTGAATCCGCGTTTGGGTATGGAGTTTAGCCCAATCTCAAAATCTAACCATAGAGTCTGGTTTTCGGTAGGTGCTTACGAACAAGCACTTACCTATAAGGAGGTTATTAATCTGGAGGGCGAAATCCTGATTCCGAAATATGCACAGCGTTCTTGGCAAGGAATTTTGGGCTACGAGTATAACTTTCGGGCATCGGGTAGGCCGTTTAGATTTACTGCTGAATTGTACTATAAGTACATGCCTAACTTAATTCCTTATCAGGTTGAAAATCTTCGTATAAAATACTTGCCGGAACTTAACGCAAAAGGTTTTGCAGAAGGCTTAGATCTTCGTATATTCGGGGAGTTTGTAAAAGGAATTGATTCGTGGTTTAGCCTTTCGTTGCTAAAATCGGCTGAGAACATTGGGGGAGACGACGATGGATTTTTGACAACACCGTCTGATAGGAGATATCAGGTTTCTATTTATTTCCAGGACTATTTCCCAAATAACGATAGCTGGAAGTTATACATCGGTGCTACATATTCCGACGGTGTCCCTTTCGGCCCACCGAATTCGCGCAAAACTTCAGTCGAATTTCGATTGCCTGCGTATAAGAGATTAGATGTGGGTGTGTCTAAATTGTTAACACCAAATATAAAGATATTTCAGAATAGAATGGACGTCTTGTTGAGTCTTGAAGTCTATAACTTGTTGGATATTGAAAATGTGGTGGGGTATCAATGGGTGAAAGTTGTACCCAATACAGCAAGTTTGACCGGTTATTTCGATTTGTACGGCGTGCCTTCGCATTTGACGGGACGTTTGGTTAATTTTAAATGTTCTTTGTCCTTCTAATAAAAAGCTTAGTTAACATGAGTGATACTACACAAGTATATGTATTCATACGGAATCTAATCCAGTCTAAATCTGTTTTTGAACTGATTCGTGTTGTTCTCGATTTTGTGGGAGAACAAAATGGACAATGTTATATACAACTTGTGAATTCAAAATGGCTGAGATTTAGCGAGTCTGAGCAAAAAGCAATTAGCCTAAATAACAAACTCGTTTCGTTAGAGGGTAGCTATGAGCATAGTATCTGGTTTAAAAACAAGCATTTATTTTCATTTTATTATAGTAAACTCGCGATTCCAGAAGTTGAGATTGCAAAACTTAAAGCGATTGTAGAAAATGAACTCGAGAGATTACTAATGAAAAGTCAAGATATCTATCTGTCGATACTCAATAAAACAGCCTACCCAGTAATAATTCTCGATTTAGACTGCCAGCTCGATTTCGTGAGTGATTCTGTAGAATCAGTGTTACGGATTAGCCGCGATAAGCTTCAGCAAAATGGCATCGTCTCTTATTTTGATGCGGCGAGTAAATTAAAATGGGATCATTTGTTAAAAATGACTCGAGGTTTGGTTCAAGTACAGTTTTCAGATATTCAGCCTATTATCACTGAAATTAACTTGTTGGTTGAAGACAATCTGCTTATAGAAACGGAAATGTGTTTTCAGGTGATTCAAGACCACGATCTTCCCGAGAATACACGTTTTTTTCTTCAATTCACAAGTATTCAGGGTCGTAAAGAGATGGACAATGCGATTCAAGAAAAGGAAGCAGAACTTAACAAATTATACGGAAAGATTTCAGAGGCGAGTAAGTTAGCTTCTTGGGGATATTGGGAGTACTTCCCGAGCAAAGAGTTAATTATTCTCTCTGACGAAATGGCAATATTGTTGGAAGGGAAACAACGATTATTGAAGTTATCCGACCTCGAATTGTTGTTGGGCGAAGAATACTTCGCATTTAAAATGATTTTAGACGCTGCGGAGTCTGGCAAACAAAATACATTTAAACACAATGGATTTACTTCTTTTTCTCAGCATAAGGTGTTTAAATCTGTAAGTAAACGCAATCTTACCCAAGATAAAGAAACCGTCATACTGGTTGTTTCTCAAGATATTACCTGTGAAGAACAACTCCGAACACAATTGAAATCTCAAGATGTAATGATTCAAAACGACAAACTTCGTTTTGATGGCATCATTCATCATGCACCAAATCCAATAATTTTGCTTAACGAGAGCAATCGAATTGTTTATGGAAACGTTGCGGCAATCGCATTTTTGGGTTATCCACATCAGAAACTGAATGAACTAACGCTGACAGACCTTTTTGCATCCCAAGGTTCAAATAGAGAGCAAACCCTTCGGTTTCCGAGTCATGGTCAATTAAACTTTAAAGAACAAACGAATGTCTTGCATTCCAGCGGGCTAACTAAACGCGTTGAAATGAAGGTGAGGAGTTTCAACGTACATGACGAAAGATTCATGATACTTAACTTTTCAAATTTATCTGATTCGACTCCGTCTGATGACGAACTCCGGCTCAATACACAAACCCTAATGAGTATGCCAATTGGCATACTTATTCTCCATAATAAAACGATCGAATTTATAAATCCGATGCTGGTTGCAATTTTAGGACTAGGAAATGAAGATAATCTTTTGGGAAAGGAGTTAACAGATGTACTTCCTGAAACAAGTTGGATTGCTTTTAATGAAAAATTAGAAGAATTTGGCTACAATATGACCAGCGATAGGTTTCAAAGTGGATTCGAGAATGCCTTGGGGAATTATATTTTCCTTCAGATGCGTTTTATTTCAACAACCTTTAACGGAAAGCATTCGGTAATGGTAACAACAAACGATGTCTCGAATCAACGTTACACTGAGCAAGTTTTACTACACGAAAAACAAAAAGCACAAGAAAGCGACCGCTTAAAATTCAATTTCATAGCGAACCTTTCTCACGAAGTACGAACTCCGGTGAATGCCATTATGGGTTTCGGACAGCTTATAGAACAAGAACTTGATATGCCTCGAGACTTGGTTAACGAATATCTGCAAATTATCGTCCAAAGCTCCCGTGAATTGGTGCAGACTATTGATAACCTTGTAGAAGTATCAGAAGCATTTACCAATTCTGCAGATAGTACAGAGTACACCCCCTTTAGTGTTTCCGACTTATTTATGCAACTTGAAACACAATACAAACATAAAAACTCGAAACTCGAGTTCAAAATAGAGTATCCACCTCGACAAACGGGTACGCTTTTAAGTGATTTCGATAAGCTAAAAAAAATCATCTCCACTTTAATTGATAATTCTTTTAAATTTACCACAAAAGGTTTTGTTCGAGTATATTATTGCGAAGACGACAACTTACAGGTGATTTCCGTGGAGGATTCGGGAATTGGCATTCACGAAGAACAACAAAAAAGGATATTCGAGCTTTTTCAACAAGGAGAGCTCAATTCAGACAATCGGCAGTACGGAGGAACGGGCACAGGGCTTTTCTTAGCAAACCTACTCGCCCGTATTCTAGGCATACGCATCGAATTAAAATCCGAAATAGGGAAAGGGAGTGTTTTTAGTTTGATAATGAGAAAATCAGAATATTTTGGATACCATTCAAATGAATCGAGTTCTGATTCCGATACACTTCTCGCAAACAAAATGGTGCTAATTGTAGAAGACTCCTTGGCCAATACGCTTTTACTTGAAGAATTAGTCGCCAATTTGGGAGGTAGTTCACACGCAGTATATACTGGTAGAGATGCAATTGAATATATTGCAAAAGATAAACCTTGCGATTTAATACTTCTCGATATTCAAATGCCTGATATTGACGGATACGCAGTATTTAATAAAGTGCGTACCCTTCGACACATGCCGATTATTGCACAAACTGCCTACGCACTTAATAGTGACAAAGACAAAGCTGCCAAGCTTGGTTTCGATGGTTATCTCACCAAGCCAATAGATTTCGACGATTTCGAAGCTGTAATCCGCAAAGCGATACAATAGCATCCGATTGGATTACAGACTTTCTGTTTTCACGATCCAATCGCGAGCGTCTTCTAAATTTGCAAATGCAAGTATTTTTTCGTTCGCAAAGGCATTCAGTATGCTCAACATTGCCAAACGAGTCGGAGTAAGATTTGCAACAATC
>JBDKHP010000051.1:0-4838 GCA_039797645.1 Bacteroidota bacterium | reverse complement strand
TTTTGAAAACCACTTGCAGGTATGGTTTTTCGGTGGCTTTTCTATAAATGCGACAATAGTGATTTCATACTACTTTGTTTTGAGGCTTTGGGTAAAACTAGATAATATCGTAATTTCATCAGGTTGTGGAAATCCAACTGTATATGACGTCATGATTATGATTCGTTAGTGCTCTATGCAGGTAATTTAAATTGATTTATATGGCAAAGAACAAGGCAATAAACGTACTTGATATCAGCATTTCTGTGGTTGAATATCCAGATGATGATTACATCTGCATTACTGATATGGCAAAGGCCAAAGAAGGAGATGGGCGTGCGGCTGATATCATTAAGAACTGGATTAGAAATCGTTCAACACTTGAATTCATAGGCACTTGGGAACAAATGTACAACCCAAATTTTAAAGTGGTCGAATTCGACCACTTTAAAATGGAGGCAGATTTGCAAATATCAATGAACAGAAACGGTTGAAAGATTAACAAACGCACACGACATTAGTTTAATTAGACCGTCTTCTTTTGTTTGTTTCACTACGCTCCACAGACTCAAACGCCAGTCGCCAAACCGTAGGCTTGGAGTGCGGAAACGCCCCATGGCCGCAGGCCAAAGTAAAGTGCCAGCCCAGCGCACCTACGGCGTTACAGAGGGTGCTGCCGATGGGTCTAGCCCGGATAGTAGCGGTAGCCCACAGCGGGGTGATGCGGTGGCAGCAAGCTGACGGTATTGGACTGAAATACAAAGGTTTCCAGTTGATTTCGTACCCGAACGCGAGGACTACAAGCGGATAGCCGGCAGCAGCCGTGTATAAGTAATGTTTCGCTCCCGCTCCAAATCCTTATTTTTTTTCTTTTCTTTTTTTGTGTTCGGGTGGTGAACTGGGATTGCCGCCACAAATTGGGGTTTGTGGCGGCTTGTATTTATTCGGCCACGATGGATTGTACGAATGCTGCGGCTTGGGTGCTTGGGTCGCCGTCGGCTATGGCTTTGATGAGGGCTGAACCGATGATGGCGCCGTTGGCGTACTGGTTGGCGCGGAGGTAACTCTCGCGGGTGGCGATGCCGAAGCCTATTTGTACGGGGTTTTTGAGCTTCATGGCTGCAATGCGCTCGAAATAAGCGGTTTGCTCTGCTCCTACTCCTGTTTTTGTGCCTGTGGTGCTGGCGGTGGCTACCATGTAGATGAAGCCGCTGGCTGCGTCGTCGATCTGACGGATGCGCTCGGGGCTGCTCTGGGGCGTGATGAGGAATACGTTGGCCAATTTGTGGGTTGCGAAGAGGGTTTTGTATTGCTCTTGGTAGAGATCGAAGGGTAGATCGGGGAGGATGAGTCCGTCGATGCCGAGTGCGTGGGCGTCGGCGCAAAAACGTTCGACGCCGTAGCGCAATACGGGATTGAAGTAGCCCATGAGCAATACGGGGATGTGTATCTGGCTGCGAAATCCGCGCAGTTGTTCGAACAAATACTTGATTGTCATTCCATTTGCAAGGGCTTGCTCGCTGCTGTGTTGTATTACTGGGCCGTCGGCTAGGGGATCGGAAAATGGGATTCCGATTTCGATGATGTCGGCGCCAGCGTCTTGTACGGCTTTGCACAGGGCAAGTGTGTCGCCCAGATTGGGGTATCCGGCGGTGAGATAGACGGTGAGTATTGGGCTGTCTTTTTTCTGAAACGCTTGTGTTATTCTGTTCATTTTCTTGTGTTTTGAGCGTGTGAGGGTTTACATTTTTCGTGATTTTTTGCCGCTGGTTTCGGGCTTAAGGGTGTGTTCCTTAAGGGTATGGTTGGGGTTGAAACCAAATTTGTAGGCAAAAAATGTTTGTAGCGATACGCTGTAAAAACTGATGCATAAGATGCCAATTATAATGGCTATCTGGTACTTAATGGCGACGTCGGGGGCTTCGCCTGCTAGGAGCTGGCCTGTCATCATGCCGGGTAGTGACACCAAACCGATGGTGGCCGTGGTGGCGATGGTGGGGTTTACGGCTGCGTGGATGGTCTGCCGCATGATGGGCAGGAGTGCTTCGTATTTGGTAGCACCCAATCCGTGCATTTGCCATTGTAATTCTTGCTGCGAACGGACGGATCCGAAGAACATATTCAAGCCTATAATATTTGTTTTTAGTGAGTTGCCGAGCAACATTCCGCTTATGGGTATCAGGTACCGGGCATCGAAGAGTTGTAGGGGACTTACTACCCATTCGCTGAAAAAGAAGGCGATGGGAAATAGGGTGAGCGTGAGGCTTGCCATAATGGGCAACAACCAATACCGCATTTTTACGGGACTGCCCGAGAGTACGGAAAAGGCTGCCACTACTGTCATAAGCAGCAAGTAGCTGATATTCACCACCCAATTGTTGAGCTGGAATATGAACTTGAGGTAGATGCCCAAGAGTGCGAGTTGTATCCACATACGCGCCAGACCGATTGTCATGGTGCGCAATACGGGGATTTTCATTTTCCAAGAGATGGCGTAGGCCGGGATGAGCAGTGCCATGGAGGCGACCAATGCCCAGATCGTAATGTTATTGTGATCCATCGTTCCAGGTTTTAATGATGTGCATCGGGGCTTTTTGCCAGAGCGGATCGTGGGAGGCAAGCACCAAGGTTTGTGGCGACTGTACGAAATAATCGAAGACGAACTGTTTGAGTTCGGCATCGAGGGCAGCTGTGGGTTCGTCGAGCAGGACGTAGGGCCGTTGCAGCAGGCCGATAGTGGCCAGTAGTACCCGCGTTTGTTCGCCTCCCGAGAGGTTGCGGCAGAGCTGCTGCATGACGTTGGTTGGCAAGCCCCATTGCTGGAAAATGGTCTCGAACATAGCGGGCGTCAGGGCAAGTGCTTTGTTGGCTTGCAAAGCGGCTACACGTTGGGCAAATTCTTCGACAGAACCATCGGGCAGTGTGTGCGACTGGCCAAAATAGGCCAATCGCGACTGACGCGGCTTCTCTCCGTCTATAAGCACCGAGCCGGTATAATCGGCGTACTGCCCCGTAAGTATGCGCAAGAGGCTACTTTTGCCAGTGCCAGAAGGTGTGGCAAACAGGTATTTTTCGCCCGATGCGATGGTGAGGTTGAAGCCTTCCACAATGGTTTGGTCGCCAAACTTTAACCCAAAGTTGCGAAATTCGATCATGGATTGAATGCTTTGATATAGGTGTCGAGGTCTTTGTCGCCACGACCAGAAACGTTAACGACCACGATGTCGGTGGGTGCAAATTTCATGAGTCCCAGACAAGCCAGTGCGTGTGCCGATTCAAGTGCCGGAATGATGCCTTCGAGACGTGTAAGTTCGAGGGCTGCATCGAGGGCTTGTTGGTCGGTAATACTGAGGAATTCAGCACGTTTCACGTCGAACAAATGTGCGTGCAAAGGGCCGATTCCGGGGTAATCAAGACCCGCTGAGATGGAATATGGTTCTACGATTTGACCGTCGGGGGTTTGCATCAGGAGGGTTTTGCTGCCGTGGATGACGCCCTCGCTACCGATGGCTGTGGTGGCGGCAGTTTCGCCTGAGTCGATACCCAAACCTGCGGCTTCTGCGGCAACAAGTTTTACGCTCGGTTCGTCGAGGAAATGATAGAATGCTCCTGCTGCATTGCTGCCCCCGCCTACACAAGCGATGACACAATCGGGCAATTCACGGCCTTCTTTCTCAAGCAATTGCGCCCGCATTTCTTTACTGATTACCGATTGAAATTTGGCAACCATTTCGGGATAAGGGTGTGGCCCTACAACCGAACCAATGAGGTAATATGTATCCTCGGGGTTGTTAATCCAGTCGCGGATGGCTTCGTTGGTGGCGTCTTTGAGGGTGCGGCTGCCGCTCATGGCAGGACGTACTTCAGCCCCCAACATGCGCATACGTGCCACATTGGGCGCCTGGCGTTTCATATCGATTTCGCCCATATAGACTACGCATTTCAAACCCAACATCGCTGTGACGGTTGCCGTGGCTACTCCATGTTGGCCTGCGCCAGTTTCGGCAATGATGCGTGTGCGGCCAAGCCTCTTGGCAAGGAGAATCTGCCCGAGGGTGTTGTTGAGCTTGTGGGAGCCTGTGTGGTTGAGGTCTTCGCGTTTGAGGTAGATCTTTGCCCCATATTTCTGCGAAAGACGTGGCGCCAGATAAAGCGGACTCGGACGGCCTGCAAAATCGGTAAGTAATGCCGCCAGTTCTTGCTGAAACGATGGCTCTGCGATAATATCTAAATACTTACTGCGCAACTCTTCTACATTCGGGTGGAGCAGTTCGGGGATATATGCACCCCCGAAACGTCCGTAAAATCCCTTTGAGTCGGCCTGAAAATTACTTTCCATATAGATGATTCTTAAATAGTTAATTCGTTGTTAGTAACCACTGGGACAAACTGCACCAATAAACGTTTTGAGCGCCTCTATATCTTTATAGGCTGGCTCGGTCTCGAATTTGCTGTTTAGGTCGATCCCAACCAACTGTGGGTGTCGGAAATTTTGGATTCTTTCTACATCGTTGGGGCCAATTCCGCCACTCAAAAAGAAGGGTTTGTCGAGCTTATACGCATCCAACACAGACCAATCGAACTGTACGCCAGTGCCACCATGCGTTTCGGCCTTGGTGTCGAATAGGAAATAATCGACGTGTGGCAAATAAGGCTCTAATTGGGAAAAATCGAAATCGCGCCCTACGCCAAATGCTTTGATTACCTTCACGGGGTAGGTTCTTACTTCTTGACAATATTCTGGCGATTCGCTGCCGTGTAGTTGTACATACCCTAGCTCGCAATTCAATACCTTCAGAATAACAGCCTCCAAGTCGGCATTTACGAACACACCCACCGTCCGGATTTTACCTATTGGT
>JBDKHP010000050.1:0-3516 GCA_039797645.1 Bacteroidota bacterium | reverse complement strand
GTAGATATTTAGGTTTCGGAAGGGCGAATATTTTCCTTGTAAACCCAATAGTACGTTCTGATCTTCCTGCAAACCATAGTTTAGGGTCCGGAGTAATGGAATCGGGCTGAAGAAACTGGGGGGTATTTTGTTGTAAATGCTTTTAGCGGTGTCTGTGGTGAGCCACATAATACCTTCAAACAGACCGAGTTCTAGTTTGGTTGTGGGCTTGTAGCTCAGGTATGTCATGGACGCGTGCCGTTTATAGTGGTAGCTGTAATGCCACACGCGGCCTTCTTTTGATTTGTCTAAGAAATCTGTGAACTCTGTGTATAGTGCTTGTAATTGCCACTTCCCGCTACCCAAGTTGAAACGAAGATATGGGTATGGAAATGTGTTGTCAGACAATATCATAGACCGATACCCTTCCCCGATAAAATTACGTCCTTGCCCCAACTGGAGACTGAGCCATTTGTATGGGGCAAAAGAGATATACCCTTCGGCTCTTGAAAAATCGTGGCCTTGTGCTCCAAAAAGTTTGGGTGAACCTTGCCCTGGAATAACTCCAAATTGGTAGGCAAATGTGTCGATATATTGAGGGTAAGTTGCTTGGTTTTCGTAAAAACTGGTAGAAAATGCAAATTTGCTACCGATACTTCCATCGACTTTTACGCCCCTTGTGTTTATAAGGAGCTTTTCGTTGAGTACTTTTTCTGTGCCGATTTCATATCGGAGCAGTGGATTTACCCTAATGTTGTACTTTTCTGTTGTGGCTGTTGCAAAATCTTCGTATCGGAGTTTCCGCCAAAACCAAGATTTATACCACGACCTAGGTAGGAGTTTATCGGTACTGGCTTTGTATAGCACCGAGTCGGTTGATAAACTATCGAGTTGCTGTACCACCAAGGGCTTAAAACCGGTATGTACCGAGGTGGCACTTTGGGTGAGCTTACCCAAAAGCAAGTTATTCTGGTGGTGGTTGAAATCAAGAACGACGGCTCCAGACTGTGCGAAAATAAATTGGCTAATAGTCAAGAAGACAAACCCAATTATAAATGATATTTTCATAGAGGCTACAAATTACAGCACAATTAATCAATTCAATGAAAAAGCTTGGTACAAATATTCATAAACGCAACTGCAAGGGTTATAAAATGGGCTATTTTGATGCGAACTGCAATTTTGTTTTCGGAACAAATTCTTTAGTCTTATATTTGAAACACAAAATCACAAACTTACACTCGATGCCTAAAATAGAAATAAAAGAAGCGCATACATTATTACCTCAAGAGGCCCAACAGCGTATTTCGACTTTGATTTCGGAGCTAAAGATAAAGCATAAGGATCAGATTAGCGATATAAATGAAGTCTGGAATGGTAACAAGTGCAGCTTCTCCTTTAAGCTCATGGGCTTCCGAACGGAAGGGACAATCGAGGTACATCAGACAAGTATTGAATTGCAGGGGAATATACCATTTGCTGCGCTTGTATTTAAAGGATCTATTGAGAGTACGATTCGCAGCCAAGCTCGTCAACTACTTGCATGTTAAGATAAAGCTTACTGCTAATAAGGTGCTGTTAAGTAGCATATAGGTCTGAAATGCTTCGGGAATATGGAGTTTTTTTACAAGCGTGCTCCCAGTAAGAGTACGTCGTCAATTTGCTGAAAGTTACCCCGCCAATCAAAATAGTTTTTCAGAAATTGGCGTTCTTGTACTTTCATCGACATACCATCAAAAGCTTCTATTGTAGCAACGAGTCTTCGCGAGCCATATTTTTCGAATGTATCTAAGTAGAACTGATCTACATAACCGTCGGTAAATAAGTATATTGCATCACCTTCTTTGTAGTTTCTGGTGTGTGTTTCAAATACAGGTTTCTCTTTTCTGAAAATACCTACGGGCATTTTGTCGCCCTTTATTACCTCAACTCCGTTCTTATTTGCAAAAATTAATGAATTGTATGCCCCCGAAAACTGGAGTGTTTTCTCCTTTTCGTCGATTACACAAAGCGACATATCCATACCGTCTCTACTGGTTACAGATTGTTCTGTTTGTCTCAGGGCACGCTTTAAATAATTCCTCAGGGAACTTAGAATTTGGCCAGTAGTATTGTTGTTGTTGCTGTCCTCAAGGCACACTTGTTTGAGCAGTGTCACACCTAACATACTCATAAATGCGCCAGGCACACCATGTCCCGTGCAATCTGCAACGGCTACAATTATTTGGTGTCCTCTACGTATTGCCCAGTAAAAATCGCCACTCACAATATCTTTGGGCATGTTCACAATACAAAGTTCGCTAAACAGTTCTTCCATATACTCCCTAGCGGGTAATATTGCGTTCTGAATGTTTCTGGCATAGGTTAAACTTGCAGTAATGCGTTTGTTCTGTATCAAAATCTGATCGCGTTGTGCGATGAGGTTATCGCGTTGCGATTCTAACTCTTGTTTTTGTTGGCTTATTTCCGATTCCGCATTTTTCAGTCTTCGGATATCTGCCATGATTCCCACAACATGGGTCACTACACCGAGTTCGTTCGTAACGGGACTCATCGTGGTCTGTAACCACACTTTATCACCCCCAATATGAAAAAAATACCCGTCATGAAGCATGATAACCCCATTCTGAACCGTGTAATCAAATGCAGCCTTAAAATCGCCTACTCGATCTATGTTGTGAATATTCAAATTGAACAATCTGGACAAATCATCTAATTTGTAGCCCAATAATTCACTAAACCCTGTATTTACCCATTCAATTATACCTCCAGGAGTCACGATTATCACACCGTTGGCAGCTTTGTCTGCAACCATCGATAGTTTTGTAAGTTCCTTGTTGGCAAGTTGTAACGACTGGGTACGAACATTTACGATTTCTTCGAGATGTAGATTCGACAAATTTAACTCATCAGCCAATCTTTCTACTTGGTCAAACGAAGCAGAAAATCGCGAAGCGAGCAGAAAGGCTTGCGAAAAAATGAAAACAAACAAACCGTAGTGCACCACATGTGTCGTAGCAATTATATGGTTTGTATGCAAAATGTCGTTTATTGCTGTAAGAAAAAGAATGATAAATCCAGCAAAAAATACAGCCGCACCATCAAGGTTTTTGCGTATTGATCGTATTAAAATCACAACAAGTACAACACCAGTAAATAGTGTAAATATCTGATAAACAGTTAATGTCTGTGAATAAAGCTTGTATGGCAACACAAGAACAGCAAGCCCAAAAGGGAAGGCAAACCACAACATAGCACGGTAAAGCCAGGTTGCAAAAACCGATTTATAAAGTTCCCGAACAAAAAGAATAACCATAATAAGGGCAAAATAGTATCCCCCAAAATCTATCTTTTTTATTAATTGCCAAGGTAAACTGAAAAGTTGGTTTCCGTAAAACTCGCCATTGAATGGCACGCGTATAGCTATTAGCAGACAGAAAACACCAAAAATAAGTGCCGACAAATTGTCCTTTCTCCGAAAATACAGACCAAAGTGGTATAGCGACATAATAAGAATACTCCCCACCAGAGATCGGA
>JBDKHP010000049.1:0-5772 GCA_039797645.1 Bacteroidota bacterium | reverse complement strand
CATCAGTTAATGAAGCGGTTGGACTGAAATACAAAGGAACCCAATTGATTTCGTACCCTCCAGCGAGGACTACAAGCGGATAGCCGGCAGCCGCCCTTACAGATATTGTTGAGCTACAGCTTCTTATTATTTTTATTTTTTTTGCGCACTGTTAGTTTTTTCTGTTCGGGAGGTTTAAATTGCTTGTAATCATGTAATTACATATCCGCAAAATATGTCGTCGTTTTAAGCTATTTAGAGTCTGTTTTTTTAGTCGATCTCTGCGTTGGATCGAATTTTTTAAATGCTCATTTACAAGTAGTAAACTCCGCTTTAAAAAATCCAATCCGCCTTGACCACAACTAAAAAAACAGACTCTATTTACTTAAAAGGCGAAAGCCAAAGCAAAAAAAAATAATTTGGAGCGGAAGCCCAACTTTTCAAAAATAGGGCTGCTGCCGGCTATCCGCTTGTAGTCCTCGCAAACGGGTGCGAAATCACTTGGATGCTTTCGTATTCCAGTCAAACTGCTGTACAAAAGGCTATTGCATCAGGTTGCTGTGGGCTACCGCTACTATCCGGGCTAGGCCGTGCGACACTTTCCAAACTCAAGCCGTAGTCTGGCGGGGCAAATACATCAGTTGGCCTTCGGCCATGTAGCCCGTTCGCCAAGCCTACGGCTTGGCTAGAAGTCTGCACTTTGGCTTCAACTACCTTTGGTCTGTCCTGTATTTATTCGCAACAAATATGCAGGAGTCCTATAAATGCACGACTATTGTATATACCTCAATACAACTGTCTATTATGGCCAGTAATTTGTTTGTTGTGTCTGATATTTTCCAAACACGATGCAGTATTGATGCAGCTGTTTTTCTTGTTTCTGTGCGTATATTTTGTAATTTGTACCATTCTAAGGTATGAATGAAGTGCAAAATCTACGATTGATGTCGTGGTAATTTATACTTTTATTTTCTGAACGCATATTTTTTACTTTCACTAAGTGGATACTCCTGAACGTTAATTCAGCTTCTTTTGAGTAAGAATTAAAACGCAATTTTATTTTTATGGACAAGGATTCTTATATCAAACAACTCGAATCCAAGATTTCAAACCTAGAGAACAGACTCTCTGAAATTACGAATAGTTTGCCGCCGGAAGTGTTGGTGGGAACTTCATTGCGGGATTTGATTGATATGTCGAAATACCAATTTTTGCTCGAGAGTTTGAGCCAAATTTGGCATGTGTGCTTGGCTGTTCTCGACAACCATGGAAATACGCTTTGCAGTTACGGTTGGCAAGACGTGTGTTTTAATTTTCACCGAATGGGGGTATTATCATCGGTAAACTGCACACGGAGCGACCGTTATATTTTCTCGCACAGCTCGGGATTGGCTGAGTGTAATTATCGTTGTATTAATGGATTAAGAGATGTTGCCATTCCTATTTATATTGGCGGCAAACAGTTGGCTGCATTGTATCTTGGCCAGTTCTTAATGGACAACGATGAGATTGATGACCAAGCAAACGTACAAAGAATACGGGAAAATAATTTTGATGCAAATGCTTATTTAACAGCATTGTCTGCTGTGCGACGTGTGTCGGAAGGTGAATTGGGTAAAATGATTGCCGTATTGAGAGATCTTACTTATTGGATTGCCGAATTAGGACAAAAACAGCTTACACTTGCAAGTGATTCACTCAGAAAGGAATCTGACTTGAAAGAAAAACTTCAGATTCAAGAATTGCTGTTTGTGTCGGTTGTTGAGAAAATGCCATTGGCACTTAAAATTACCGACACTGAGGGCGACGTAATATTGAAGAATTCGCAGTACAAGAACTTGTACGAAAGCCCCAACTACAGCGATCTGGTGTGTAAACTGCAGAAGCCTTCGCGGTATATGGATATTGAAGGTGTTGTGGACGAAGAATTAGAGTTCGAGAATGTAGATAACCAAAACCAGCATCGGTATTTTCGTCGGATCTCTTATCCAATACAAACGGCTACAGGCGATAGTTTAAATGTTCAACTGACAAGCGATATTAGCCTAATAAAGAATCAGGCGCGAGACCTGCTGGCTAAAGAAGGCTTAATTATTGAGAAAAATGCAGCTTTAGAACATTCCAATAGGCAGTTGTTAGAATCAAATGCTACCCTACATTTGCTTAATACAACCTTAGATTCAAGGTTGTCTGTTCTCAAAGAACGGGAGCAGCATTTTGAAACCACGTTTCAATCTGATGGTGTCATTCGGCTCATCATTAACCCCGAAAACCAAACTGTTGTGGATGCCAATGCCAAAGCTTTGGAATTTTATGGCTACACGATCGATGAATTTAGGGGTCTAAAACTGAATGTTATTAATTCTGAACTGAATGATCAAGTAGGAGGGTATATTCGTGGTGTTTTAGACCATACCTTACGGTATTTTCGCACGTGTCATCTTGCGAAAGGCAAGGTGAACAAATGGGTGTCGGTATATCCGTCAATCATACACACACAGGGGCAACAGCTCATCACGGCTACAATCATAGACGAAACTGCTCGTATTGAAGCCGAGAATAAAGTGCTAAAAAGTGAAGCTCGCTACCGTAATCTTATTGATACGCTTCCAGGGGTGTCTTACAACTATTCTTTGAAATACGGTGCAAGTTTTTGGTCTCCACAAGTAGAGGGCATTTTAGGATTTGCACAAGATGCGTTTGTCGAGAACCCATTTTTATGGGCAGAATCAATACATCCTGACGATAAAAACGTTGTGACGCAAGCTTTGATCGGAGATGCTCCTGCCGATTGGATTGTTGAATATCGTATTTACAGAGCCGATGGTAAACTGATTTGGCTCTCTGATCAGTTTTTAGCGAAGCGTACGGAACTAGATAATATTTATGTAGAAGGTTATGCTACAGACATCACAATGCGTAAAGTTGCAGAGCAAAATTTATTTGAAAAAGAACGAAAATATAAGACACTCTACAATTCTAGTCCGGTAATGCTCATGTCGCTATCTGACGAAATGCGAATTGTGTCGGCCAACGCATTTTGGCTTTCGAAAATGAAATATAATTACCAAGAAGTTATTGGTAGGTCTTTTTCTGAGTTTGTATTGCCACAATGCAGAACCCAACTTACCATGTATTGGAATTCCTTGTGGAACGAGGTAGAAGTAGAAAATACGGAGTTGCAATTGCAAGATAGTTCGGGCGAAATAATTGAGGTGAAAGCATTTGCAAGCAAAGAAAAGGTTTCGGGCAATAGTTCTTACAATGTGGTCGCTTACCTACTCGATGTTACACAACAGAAAATAGCGACAAAAGCACTAAAAAATAGTGAAATAAAATACCATGCTTTAATGTCGGTTATGCGCGAGGGCTTGGTTTTAATTTCACAAGATGGTGAGATTCTATTCGCCAACAGTGCTGCGAACTTACTACTAGGGTTACGCACTGGCGATTTGTGGGAAGAACAGAATTCAGATCCCACACGTAAGATTATTCATCCCGATGGACATATTTTTGATCTCAAAGATTATCCCGCTTTTCTGACGCTTGAAACTGGAGAGGCGTATCAGAATATTGTAATGGGTATTGAAAATATTGGCAAGGCGATTGCTTGGATACGGCTCAATACCGAGCCAATATACCACGAAAACAACACCCTACCATCTGAAGTGCTTGTGTCGTTTTCTGATATTACCGAACTTGTGGAGCAAGAACAGCGACTTCGCCAGCTCAACCAGACCAAAGACAAGTTCTTCTCGATTGTGGCACACGATTTACGCAGCCCATTTAACAGTATTTTTGGAATGGTGCAGCTTATAAAAACACGCGTCGAAGTGAACGACTATGAATCAATATCCAAATATTTGAATTATTTGGAGGAGTCCTCGAATAAGTTTTTTAATTTACTCAACAATTTACTCGATTGGTCGCGTATTCAATTGAACCGTTTTGAATTCAGATCGAGCATATTTTCATTTGAAGAATTGGTAATAGATACAATAGAGCAGTTTGCCGTAAATATAAGCAACAAAAATTTGGAGGTTGTCTATGCAGGCGAACCCAAGCTGAAAATTGCTGCTGATAAAAACATGATAGCGTCAGTTCTACGGAATTTACTCTCGAACGCTATAAAATTCTCACATAAAGGAAAAAAAATTCATATATATTTTGGGCTGAACAATTCTGAGGTAGAATTCTCTGTACGCGACGAAGGCGTGGGTATGGATGCACAAACCCTCGGACAACTTTTTGATGATTCACGATCTGCAAGCACCCTGGGTACAAACTCTGAACATGGTACTGGCCTTGGTTTACAGCTATGCAAAGACTTCATATCCAAACACAATGGCAGAATCCGTGTAGAAAGTACACTGGGTTTAGGTTCCGTATTTTATTGCAATTTCCCAAATAGTAAATAACAGTATGGAAGGATGCGGTCTGCCTACTATGTTGGAGCAGACTGCATTCAGAAGCAAAATTTATAGCAACTCATCTATCTTTTCGGTAGGCCTAGCCACTACGGCTTTGTCGCCTTTCACGATAATCGGACGCTCAATGAGTCGAGGATTTTCTAGCATAATCGTTATCCAGTCAGCATCAGAAAAGCTATGCCCTTTGTACATTTCTTTATAGATAGTTTCATCTTTACGTATCAGTTCCAAGGGTGTCATCCCCAATTTTTCAAGAACTGTAGTAAGTTCCTCGGCTGTTAGCGGTTCGTTCATGTATTCCACCACTTCGGGGTTGATGCCTTTTTCTTCAAGGTATTGTAAGCCTGCTCTACTTTTGGAGCATCTGTTATTATGATAAATTTTGAATGTTGACATATTTGTCGTTTTAGAGCCCAGCGATATTCATAAAACACAAATGAGTCGCATATTATGGCAGGTTTAAATATTCTGATACAGTAATTCACCCAAAAAAACAAATACTTTTAGGATGGATCGCTGTTTTATGCGCTCAAAGTTAATAGCTGCAACCCAGAAATCAAAATCGCTCATCAATCATAACCAATTTCCTAATTGTTTAATAATACTAACAATACCTTCAAATACCCGAAAGCTGCTTATTATCGTACTGTTGTTCAGAAACCATAAGCATGAAATCTAAGACTCGAATTACAATTAAATTGCGTTTGCATGGCACTGCCGTTGGTGTGTTTGTTATCTTGCTAATTATCGGATTGTCAATTGGTTATTATATTCAGAAAAGCCTGCATTATAACCAAATTTTACAATCAATGCAACTACTCAGGTACGAACAAGTTGCCATTCAGAAATCTGAGGCGGAATTCTTACTCACAGAATGTAACAGAGCAGGGTTTTATCAAGAAATGAAAAGCGAATTGCTTGACAGTATCTATCTCAAAATACAACTCATACAGAAACAAATATTACAATTGCATAACGATGAGATAATAAGAGGTTTGGGTTTTGAAATCCAACTCAATTCACTCTCAAACGGTTTTGCAAATTTCGATTCCTTAATACACAAACTTGCTAACTCTGTGTACAGACGAGGATTCAAAGATTCTGGAACAATTGGCGAAATGCGCTCCGAGATCCATATTTTCGAAAATATGGTCGTAGGTACAAATGACTACCGACTCCAAACCATGATGCTCCTACTACGTAGGCATGAAAAAGACTACCTCCTTAGGCGAGAAACCATTTATATCGACAAGTTCAACAACCAATGCGATATTCTCGAAAGGATACTCCGCCTTTCAAAAAGTAGCAACTTACTGTGGCCACATTTTCTTGCATACAAACAAAAATTCGCAGAAGTGTGTAA
>JBDKHP010000048.1:0-3281 GCA_039797645.1 Bacteroidota bacterium | reverse complement strand
CAAGAGTTTCCGTTGCGATGCGCCTTCTTGTGTTTTTACCATATAAATTCCAATAATCGAGAGCAAAATGCCCACTGCCGCAATAAGCATCGGCAGCAAAACGGCTTTCAACTGCATTTCGGGGTTGTGCATATATGCGGCTGCACCCAAAGCGGCCGAAGCCAAAATGGAACCGCAGTACGATTCGTATAAATCGGCACCCATACCGGCCACATCGCCTACGTTGTCGCCTACGTTGTCGGCAATGGTTGCAGGGTTACGTGGATCGTCTTCGGGGATACCGGCTTCTACTTTACCTACTAAGTCGCCACCAACGTCGGCGGCTTTTGTATAGATACCACCACCTACACGTGCGAAAAGTGCTTGTGCTGATGCGCCCATCCCGAAGGTAAGCATGGTGGTTGTGATTGACATCATTTTTGCGGTTGGGGAGGCTGCCGTTTCAAAATAATCGAGTACAAGGTACCAAATTGAAATATCGAGCAGGCCCAAACCTACTACTACTAGACCCATAACAGCACCACTACGAAAGGCCACTTGAAGACCTTTGTTGAGCGATTCGCGGGCTGCGTTGGCTGTACGAGCGGAAGCATAAGTGGCAGTTTTCATACCGAAGAAACCAGCTAAAGCGGAGAAAAAACCGCCTGTAAGGAATGCACCAGGCACCCAGTGGTTCTGGAGGTGAAAACCGTAAGCTAATACTGAAAACAATACTACCATTACAGCGAAGAAGATACCTACTACTTTGTACTGTTGGCGAAGGTAAGCCATAGCACCCTCACGTACGTAGCCAGCTACTTGCTTCATTCTGTCGGTGCCCTCGCTTTCCTTCATGAGTTGTTTGAAGAAGTACCAAGCAAACGCCAAAGCAAAAACGGAGGATGTTGGAACTAACCAAAAAAGTAAACTTGAATTTTCCATTATTCAGTTGTAAATGATTTATTATTCTATTGTTATGTTGTTTCTCACGCTTAAACTACCTGAATAACTAGAGTTTCCTCCAACATTCTGTTTTTGAGCACAGTTTACAGGCAATTTTTGTGTTGTGGCTTTTCGTTAAAAACCACGGTGTTAATTAAAACCGATTGCTTTTGCAGAACGCCACCAAGCATAGTGGTTGTCTTCTAGTTCAGTAACACTTGGGAACGGATAGTAAAGCATTTTCTTCGAGTCGCCTACAAATACACCATTTTTGATGGTGCGGTATAATAAGTCTTGGTTGAAAATACGAATGTTGGTGTTTTGAGTTTGCTGGGATCTTTTTTGAGGATCATCAAACAATCGCGTAAATGTTGCACGTTGGGGTAAGGCAGGTCTTCCATTTTGCTATGCTCTGGGTCGTTGGCCAAACCGTTAAGATCGAGTTCCACGAACATAAGTTTTGGGAGGGTAATCATCTCGACCTCGTTTGTCATGTATTTCATAAACGTGTCTGGAGCCAGTGTGCTGGCTACTCGTGGTGTAACGGGGCAAAGTTCTTGGTACAAGTGGAGTTGCTCTTTGCTTTCGCCCGCATAATCGTTCTTTTTCAATTCGAGTACCCGGCCGTCGTCGGTAGTTAGGTAAAGGCTTTTAAGTGCTTCGAGTGGCATTTTTTCAAACACACGGTAAATTGAAAGATACACCGAGTGTTTAGGCTGGCCATCGGCTTGGGTAACACAACGTCTGTCCATGTATTCTTTAGGAAGAAGTTCGGCGGGTGCTTTTTCTTGGTCTATCTCGAAAAAGATAGCTTGGCCTCTAGTACGTTTTTTTGTACCTACTGCCAAGTAGTTTCCGAATTCTTCAGGTGGCAACATAGAGCATATCAATGCTTCGGGAGTAATGCTAAGATATACGTAACGATCCATAAAATATAGTTTTGTTTAAGGTAATATCGTGTTCTGCGAGGCACGGAATTTCATAAAAAAATCCTCCGCCGTTTAACAAAACTATTCGATATGCCTTCGTCTATTCATGATAAATATCATAGTATTTGTGCCCAAAAACTCAGTTGCGACAAAAGCTGCCCAAGAACATCTTTTTGTTAATTTTCGACAACTTTTTCTCTCAATCCGCACACCTTATACCCATGCTCCCTGCCCAGATCTCTGCTTTATCAATATTTTTTATATTATACCGAAAGATATACCAAATACAAACGTTTGTATTAAGCCTTAAAGAAAATCACTTGCTTACAGAATGAAAACAAATATTTAGAGTCCGTTTTTTGAAAATTAGCTAACTTGCCGACGTATTCGAGACGGAATACAACACAGATGTAAAACGCAATAAACAAAACATTTTAGATGAGAAAATGGCAAATTGAAGACACAGCCGAACAATATAATATCTCTGGCTGGGGAATCAACTACTTCTCAATAAACGAGAAGGGCAATGTATCGGTATCACCCAACGGCAAAACGAAGATCGACCTAATGGATTTGGTCAATGAACTTGACCTTCGGGACGTTTCAGCACCGATGCTCATACGTTTTCCGGACATTATCGTAGATCGAATCAGCGATATGTCGAGTTGTTTCACACTCGCTGCCGAGGAATATCAGTATAAAGCACAGAACTTTATAGTGTATCCGATAAAAGTGAATCAGATGCGCCCCGTGGTAGAAGAAATCGTAAACCACGGAAAGAAATACAATATTGGCCTCGAAGCGGGTTCTAAGCCCGAATTACATGCAGTTATTGCCATCAATACAGACAACGACTCACTAATAATTTGCAACGGATATAAAGACGAAGACTATATTGAACTTGCACTTTTGGCCCAAAAAATGGGACGCAGAATTTTTCTCGTAATTGAAAAAATAAACGAACTCAAACTGATAATAAACATAGCCAAAAGGCTGAAAATTAAACCGAACCTTGGCATCCGTATCAAGTTGGCAAGTTCGGGGAGCGGCAAATGGGAAGAATCTGGCGGCGATGGTAGCAAATTCGGACTTACATCCAGCGAACTACTCGATGCAATGAAGTATCTGGAAGAAAACGCCATGCAAGATTGCCTCAAACTCATCCACTTTCATATTGGCAGCCAAGTTACCAAAATCCGACGCATCAAAAACGCACTCCGCGAGGCGTCTCAGTTTTATGTACAGTTACGCAACAAAGGCTTCGATGTAGAGTTTGTAGATATTGGGGGTGGTTTAGGGATCGACTACGACGGCACGCGCTCATCGAGCAGCGAAAGCAGCGTAAATTATAGCGTACAAGAATATGTGAACGATTCGGTCGCTGCATTTGTTGACGTATCAAACAAAAACGGACTCCCCCACCCCAACATC
>JBDKHP010000047.1:0-2823 GCA_039797645.1 Bacteroidota bacterium | reverse complement strand
AGCCCTTTTCGTTGCTGGTGCCATAGGTGGTAAGGTGACTTTTTTTATGTAAAATCTGAAATAAGTTCTCTTCACTAATGCCCACACCATTGTCTCTTACTATAACTTCGACCATAAGGTTGCGTATAGAAGCATTTACTTCTACCCAGCCCCCTGGATTGGTGAACTTTATAGCATTGGATATCAGATTACGTAATACGGTGGTGATTAGATTCTCGTCAATGTAAGCAAATACATCGTCGGGGACATGCGAAAGTAATTCAATTTCTTTTTTGTTTGCTACTGTTTTTAATAATGCGTAATTTTCTCTTACCAAGGAGTTAATTTGCACGTTGCTAGGGAAATAACTCAGGTTGCTACGCTGAGACAATGCCCATGTAAGCAAATTTTCTAATAAATTGAGTGCTGCACCTGCAGATTGACGTAGAAGGAAGATCATTCGTTTGCGTGAATTCTGGTCAAAGAAACCATCTTCCTCGGCCAAAATGTCGAGGGTGTTGGCTAAGTTCCCAATAGGGCCCCGCAAATCGTGACCTATAATCGAGAACATTTTATCTTTTAACTCGTTGCTCTCTCTTAATTTCTGCTCAGATGCTGCCAATTGTTTTTCTGTGTTTTTTTGGTTCGTTATATCCAATACAACCAAAACAATGCCCTCTATTACGTTGTTGGTATAGAAGGGTGAATACAAACCATAGATAGACTGATTGGCATGTTGCCCCGTGGGAAGCAATTCTTCAAAATGTTGAATTGCACCCGTTTCCATGCAAATCCTCATTAATTCCTGATGCTTCGCCAACATGAACAAGGGCATTATCTGTGTAAAATGCGCACCTTTTAGTGGCCTTGCAAGTTTAATCCCGAAAATATCTTCAAAACGCGAATTTGATATAGAGAAATATCCGTTTGCATCTATATAACTTACAAAAGCTGGCATCGTGTTGATAATCTTACGAATAAGTAAGCGATTGGCTTCCAACTCTTCTTCTATCTGTTTGCGTCCGCTAATATCTCTTTGCACGCTCACCAACCCTATCGGTTTGCCGCCACTATCTCTTAATACAGAAGTACTTACTTCTGCCCAAAAACAATCCCCGCCCCGACGCTTTAATATGAACTCTTTATTTTCTAAGGGACGATTTTCCAATGCTTGGCTTATATGCTCTTTTATTTTTGTATGATATGCCTTTTCTACCCAGTTCGTTATTTTCGATCCTATTATTTCATTACTCTTCTTTATTGCAAACATTTCCAACAATTTCGACGAAGCGAATGAAATCTGACCATCAAGATTGATAATTGCAATTCCATCGGGCGATGTCTGAAGTACAGAACTATACAGTTGCTCTGACTCTTGAATTACTTTCAGCAGGTCTTTGTGTGCTGTAATATCCTCTTTAATTGCGATGTAATGCGTTATCTCGCCCTTCACATTTTTAATGGATGCAATAGAAGTTAACTCCCAGTAGATTTCACCATTTTTTTTCACATTTTCAAATTCACCCTGCCAATTCATTCCTGCTGAAATTGTTTTCCACATTTGGGCATAATCAGACGATTTTCGGTAGGCTGGTTTCAGAATACGCGGGTTTTTCCCCAACACATCGTCCAAGCTAAACCCAGTAAGTTCGGTGAATTTGGGGTTTACATATTCTATCTCTGCATCCTTATTGGTTATTACGATCGACGCCGGTGACTGATCCAGAACCACATTATATTTGTTAAGCTCGTCACGATGTGCCAACAATTCGTTAATCTCCTTCAGACACATTATAATCTCTGAAACTTCACCTGTCTCGCTACGATTTACATCCGCTAATACTCGGAAAGAATACTCAACCCCCATCTTTGAAACCAGCTGAATAACGTAATTGCTCTGTATTTCAGTATTTTCAATTACAATTGGCCGCCAAACAAGCCGGCACAACTCCTGTAGTAAATAATGAGAACTTCTATCTATTGGCGAGTCGAGCAAGTCAATATCTTCGTATTGCATATATTTTGATATATTCGGACTTATATACCGGATGCAACTTTGAGAATCAACGCGAATTATTATGTCGTCAGATAATTTTGTAATTAAGCTATAATTCTCTTGTAATGCCTCAAAACGATCCTCCGCCCTACGAAGTCCCGTCTGAAATTCCATCGACTCCTTCTTGTATTGGGTCAATTCGTTCGACAATTGTTTCGTATATATTTTACGTTGCAGCAAAACATCTTTATTTTTTTTCGACAACCGATCCAAAACGAACACGCGCCAAGCTGCCAGAAGTAATAACGCTATAATAACCCCCAACACTAAAAGTAAACTCGTATTGCTACCTATCTGCCGGACAACATCTTTATCCTTTCCGAAATAAATTTCATAAGCAGTTTCTTTATTAAAACGTTCTACATTCAGGCTCTGCGTTAAGCGAATCAGTTTCTTTTGTTGAAACAAAGCCTCTCTGTAAAGCTCTTGTTTTTCCAACAGATTAATAGCCAGAATCGCAACCCGTTTCTGCAATGGCAACACGATTTTGTAGGCCGACAACAAAGAACTTTCTGCTAGATATTGCTGTGCCGCCTCGTAGTTAGCTGTCTTGACAAAAATTTCGCCCATCGCCATATTGGCAAATAACTGACACCTATTGTCTTGTACTTGCTCCGCAAATTTCAACGCTTTAAGTCCCGATGCAAGTGCTAAATCAGTTTGCATCATATCGTTTTGAACAATAGCCAACAGACTATAATACTGCGACTCCAAATCTTTTCTATTAATCGCCAAAATAATCTCTTTTGAAGCCCGAAGATGTGCGTCAGCCAAAAGTAACTTATCCT
>JBDKHP010000046.1:0-3059 GCA_039797645.1 Bacteroidota bacterium | reverse complement strand
GCAAGCACATGGCCTATCTTAACAAAACAATCGACTGGTTTTTATCCAAAGAACTCGAAGACATTGCCTACTTCAAAGAAAACCCAATCGAAGTACAGCAGCGCGTACTCCACAATCTTGTCGGGAAAGCCAAAGACACCGAATGGGGTGTACAATACGACTACGCATCGCTCCAAAAAAAAAACTTACACGAATATTCCCAACGTGTACCCCTACAAGAGTACGACCAAATAAAACACCACATCGAACGGATGCGCAAAGGCGAATCCCAGATACTCTGGGATACCGACATCCGTTGGTTTTCAAAATCGTCGGGGACTACCAACGACAAAAGTAAATACATACCCGTAAGTATGGAGGCACTCAACGAGTGTCACTACAAAGCAGGTAAAGACATCATCGCAATATACAACCAACTACGCCCCGAAAGCCGTGTGCTCACAGGCAAAACCCTCGTACTGGGTGGCAGTTACCAAATCGATACATTCAGCCCCGAAAACAAACTCGGCGACGTCTCCGCGATACTCATTCAAAACCTACCCTTCTGGGCACAATGGCTGCGAACCCCCACCCGCAAAATCGCACTTATGCCTGAATGGGAAGAAAAACTAGAACTCATGGCACTGGACACCATTAAAGAACGGGTCACAAGCCTAGCCGGCGTACCCTCATGGACACTCATCCTACTCAAACGTGTACTTGAGATCACTGGAGCCGACAACCTACAACAAGTCTGGCCCGAGCTCGAACTCTTCGTACACGGCGGGGTAAGCTTCACGCCCTACCGCAAACAATTCGACAAACTCATCGACCCCAGCCGGATGAACTACCTCGAAACCTACAATGCCTCTGAAGGATTCTTCGCCATGCAAGACGACCTTGAAACCGACGATATGCTACTCATGCTCAACTACGGCATCTACTACGAATTCATTCCCATGGACACCTACCACCAAAACCCACAAGCCATCCCCTTGGCCCAGGTAGAACTCAACCGCAACTACGCCATCGTCATCAGCACCAACGCAGGCCTTTGGCGCTACATAATAGGCGACACCGTAAAATTCACCTCCCTTCGCCCCTACAAAATCAAAATAACAGGCCGCACCCGCCACTTCATCAATGCCTTTGGCGAAGAAGTAATCATAGATAATGCCGAAAAAGCCCTAGCCGTAGCCTGCCAAGCTACTGGAGCTATCATCACCGAATACACCGCCGCGCCCATCTACATCTCCAGCAACGAACAAGGTGCCCACGAGTGGCTCATTGAATTCGCCAAAGAACCCGACACCCTCGAAAACTTCACCCAACAACTCGACACCGCACTCAAACGCATCAATTCCGACTATGAAGCCAAACGCTACCACGACAAAATACTCCGTCTCCCACAAATCAACATTGCCCCACGGGGTCTGTTCAACAAGTGGCTCGAAATTCGAGGAAAACTCGGCGGCCAGCATAAAGTTCCCCGCCTCTCCAACAGCCGAAAACTACTCGAAGAACTTCTCGAGATCGCAAACCCGAAGTAAAAAAACAAAAATATTGATTAAGAGCGGAAGCCCAACTTTTCACAGTTAGGGCAGCTGCTGGCTATCCGCTTTGTATCCTCGCGTCCGAGTACAAAATTAGCTAGAAACCATTGTATTTCAATTAAATAACATCAACTCCCTGACATTGCTTCTCACAGCTATGGGCTACCGCTACTATTATATCAAACAAAACTGTGCCTGTTTTATAACCAGCAATACCACTCGTATTGCAAAATCCGACGGCCTAAAATGTTTTTGGATATGGCACACGCAAGAAAACGTTTCAGCCTCGACTTTTTGCTTCTTTTGCGTCAAGGAGTCAAGGCAAAAGCAGAGTTAGAAAGAACAATGTGGCCAATCTTATACTGTGTTTCAAATTGAGATAAAATAACAATCTCATTTCTAATCACAAAGCAAGCATTCCAGATACCGCATTGAGCCGTTAGCTCTAGCTCCTCCTTATGCAATAAAGAGGATCAATCTGGGCTAAACCGTGCGGCACTTTCCAAACTCAAGCCGTAGTCAGGCTGGTCAAACTTGCCAGTCGGACTGCAGCCTTGTGGTCTGTTCGCCAAGCCTACGGCTCGCCTAGAAGTCAGAATATCCGACACAACTACCTTACAATGAACACTATTAGAATCAGCAACAAGTTAGCAGTCGTCCTAAAAAAACACAACACGATCCTTATTAGTTAGAGTCTGTTTTTTTAGCTGAGGTCAAGGCGGATTGGATTTTTTAAAGCGGAGTTTACTACTTGTAAATGAGCATTTAAAAAATTCGATCCAACGCAGAGATCGACTAAAAAAACAGACTCTAGTTATAAAACAGGGTCTCGTCTGTATTTATACTTAGCTTACCCCCCTCTTTCTAAACACGAGCCGGTTGTGCGCAAAATGCACTTGGGATGCTTCGCGCGTCAAATTAACAGACACGTTAGGGAAATGATTTTAGGTATAAAAATACGATAGTTTGGTTTTAGGCCAACAAAACCAATTGCAAAATCGTAATATGCTCAAGGTTCTTGTTCTCAAGGGTGTCATCCCATTTTCTGATTTGGTGTAGTAGGTTTTATTGAATAACTGAACGAAAACCCCATACAAATACATCGCAATCTTATAAACCTAATTTTCAAACAATGCTTCAGACTATCCTTTCGCGCCACACCATTCATTCTTTAATAGCAATGCTCCTAAGTTGGTTGCTTTCGTCAGCGATTTCGTTACTCATTGAAGGAACTTGGGAAATTAACGTTTTGATTACTTATGCTCAGATGGTTTTTGGTTTTGTAGGTATTGGTTGGATGTTTGGAGTCTTACCGTTTATGCACCTATACAACCGTTTTTTAAAGCAAAATCGCAATCGCTTTTTGTTTCCCTTCTTATCGGTATTTGGGTCTTTGCTTATTTTCTCTATTCTTATCAGTATATTTATGGGCATCGGTGTAATGTACAGCATCGTGCGAAGTGTAAATATTTTTTTGGTAACGTCGGGTCTTGTTGGCGGTTTTTGGGGTCTGTTTTATGTGAGCAT
>JBDKHP010000045.1:0-5127 GCA_039797645.1 Bacteroidota bacterium | reverse complement strand
GCTTCCAGTTGATTTCGTACCCGAACGCGAGGACTACAAGCGGATAGCCGGTAGCCGCCGTATATAAGTAATGTTGGGCTACAGCTCCTAATTATTTTTCTTTTTTGCGCGCTGTTTTTTTTATCTTTGGGTTTGGCTATCAACTGTATAAGGAGTACGAGGCGATACTTCGTGCTATTGAAATTTATTACTTATCGTTTTAAGCTCCCTACTAAAAGGCTTGCACATGCTCGCGAAAACCTGCCTAGAAATTGTAAAAATTACACTATTAAACTACCTTCGCTTCAGATTTTGCGAAAAATTTGAAACTTTTCCATTTATTTTGAGTACAATTTAAGCATTTCATACAGCCCGTTACACCAAAATTGTAAATTCATGACGTCTATACACGAAGAAGAACTAGATATTTATGTACTAAAAAATCGCGTAGCAGATATGGCTATTCTTGCGTTTGCGATTTTGGGTGTGATAATATTTCTCTTCGTGCTGTATCGTTCGTTAAACTACGGGTTTAGCCCTTCAATACTTGTACAAAGTACTGCAATTCTCGCCTTTTTTGTGATGAGTCAGGTCAGAAAAAAAATAAGACTCGAGATAAAGGTGTGGGTCGTACTCTTCCTTACGTCCGTGGTTTTCATTACTGGATTGTACAATTATGGTTTTTTTGCCTCAGGCAAGGTGTATATACTATTGATTTCGGTCATTATGTCATTCGTTCTCAGACGAAAGCAACTCTACTTCGCCATAGGAGGGTTTATGCTCATTTACCTCACATTCGCCTATTGCTACACGCATGGCATTCTCAAAATAAATTTTGATGCAAATGTATATGGGATAAGAAAACAAATCTGGGCAATGGACTTTTTCATCATATTTGCCTCTAGCATCGTACTGCTCATTATTAGCAGGTTGTTCATTTCCAACATTTATCAAACCTACGAAACAATCCTTAAAAAAAACACGGATTTAGAAGACCGCGAATTAAGATACCGAACCTTGTTCGAGACATCCAACGATGCCATAGCCATCATCAAGGATGCTGTTTTTTTCGATTGCAATGCCAAGACCTTCGAACTCTTTAACTGCGCCCCTTCCTATATTTTAGGCAAACATCCATTTGAATTAAGCCCCGAATTTCAGTCCGATGGTATAAGTTCAGCACAAAAAGCAGAAAAAATACTTCACAGTGTAGCTCAGGGAAATCCCGAAATTTTCGAATGGCAACATTTGCGGCCCAGCGGCGAAATTATCGACGTACAAGTTAGCCTAAATGTGATAAAATTAGAGAGGGCACAGTACATACAAGTGGTTTTACGCGATATTACGATTGACAAACTCAACAGTAAGGAACTCGAAAACTACCGCAAGAATCTTGAAATGGTCGTACACACACGTACCGAAGAGCTCGAAGCCATGAACGAAGAGCTAAAAGCTTATGTAGATGAGCTTTACCAACATCGCGAAGTACTAGAAACAAGCGTCGCAAAATTAAAACAAACGCAGAAACAACTCATCGAAACCGAGAAGATGGCATCTATCGGTGTACTAACAGCCGGAGTAGCCCACGAAATTAACAACCCACTCAATTACATACAAGGCGGCATATACAGCCTTGAAAGTATCATAAACTACCCCGCCCGTTTCCCCAATGAAAGCAAAAGACAAGAAACCGAAAAATTTGTTCTCGACAATATGCAGGTTGGAGTTTCACGCATTGCCAACATCGTAAAAAGCCTAAACCACTTCAGCCGCACCGATTACGAACTCAATGCCCCTTGCAACATCCATCTCATATTAGAAAACTGCCTCCAAATTCTCCACCACGAATTCGAAAACAAGACTGAGATTTTCCGCAATTATTGGCCATCGGAGCTTGTCGTATCTGGCAACGACGGAAAATTGCACCAAGTATTCATGAACTTACTCAGCAATGCAAACCAAGCAATAAATGCCAAAGGTAAGATTACCATCAACACCCAATTTATCGAAATAAACAAGTGCATTCAAATTGAAATTGCCGACAATGGAACAGGAATCAGCACCGAGAACCTTCCCAAAATTTTCGATCCCTTCTTCACAACCAAAGAGGCCGGGAAAGGTACTGGACTGGGGCTTTCCATTGTTTACCGTATCATCACCGATCACAATGGAAAAATCAACATAAAATCCAAACAGAATATAGGAACATCCGTTATTATTCAAATACCATTAAACCAATTTACTTATGACACCCCCTAAAGTACTTTATCTCGACGACGAGTTCATCAATTTGGAACTACTTAAAATTATGTTCTCCCACGAATTCGACATTATCACAGCAATTACCCCCAGCGAAGCCCTGCAAATTGTACACACAACACCCGATCTGGTTGCCATAATCACCGACATGAAAATGCCACAAATGTCGGGACTCCAATTTATTGAAAAAGCAAGGCTCATTAACGACCAAATACCCTACTACATACTTTCAGGCTACGACATCGACAATAAAATTCAAGAAGCCCTAGACCAACAAATCGTAAAACAATACTTCTATAAACCCATCAACCGCGAGACCGTACAAAACACACTTACCAACGACTGCTCGCTAAAAATATCCTAACGATATGCGATAAACAGCCGATACAGGCCACAGACTAAAAGCCTGTATCGGTATATATTCCAGCATTTTTTTACATTTTTGTATCTCTAAAAATCTAAAAAAATGATACTCAAAAACACAATCACCCACAAAATCGGCTTTCTATACCTAGCCTTCGCACACCAAACCGACGGAATATATCTCCAATCCGAGCAACTCGTACTCTGGAAAAAAGTTGAAGACTGGACCGAAATACAACTCACCAAAGGCGAATTCACCCATATTATGGACGAAGTGATGCACGACTACCGAACAGAAATTGCCCAAGACACCGTGCTCACATCCGTAATCGAAATCGCCAACGACCTACTTTCACTCCCCAGTTTCGATTACCTACACCGCACCCAAGTACTCCGCGACCTCATCGACATAGCCTCTGCCGACAACAAAATGCTCGACCGTGAAATAGAATGGATACAAACCCTCGGCGCCATCTGGAACGTAAAACCCGCCGACATCAACCGCATTTGCAACATCCGCAACAAATAAGCCCAAGCTCCACATGATCTACATTCTGCTCAATATTACAAGTTCAACACTTATAATTCTCATATTCAACCTATCACAACGCTTCAAAGTCGAAATATTTCCCATCGTAATCATCAATTATTACATAGCCGCCAGTATCGGCCTCGCATATTGGCACAACGAACTCCCCCCCACAAGCACCCTCATTCACAAACCATGGATTCCCATGGCCATCGTCGTCGGCATCCTATTCGTAGTCATGTTTTTCGTAATAGGCCGCGCTACGCGTCAAGTAGGGGTATCCATCACCACCGTTTCCGCCAAAATGTCCGTCGTATTTCCCATCCTATTCTCGCTCCTCTACTACCACGAAAACCTCAGCACAAACAAAATCCTAGGCATACCGCTGGCCATCCTCGCGGTGCTGCTACTCACCTATAAGCCCAAAACCCTCGCGCTAGACACCCGCTACTGGTACGTACCCATTATCCTATTCGCCGGCGCCGGCCTTGTCGATACCCTCGTCAAATACATCCAAGGCAGCCACCCCGAAGTCGCCGACGGTGGCATCTTCTCCGGCACACTCTTTCTCATCAGTGCCAGCTTCGGCACCCTGATCGCAATCGCCCGTCGCAGCCCCATTCGTAGTTTTCTCAGCCTCCCCACACTGCTAAGTGGCACACTATTAGGCATTGTTAATTTCGGCTCCCTCTACTTCCTCATGCAAGCCCTCTCACAGCCTAGCATCGACAGCTCCATCGTATTCGGGCTTGTAAACATCGGCACCGTACTCGCTTCGGTAGCCATTGCACTACTTGTGCTACACGAAAAGCTCCATACCATCAATTGGCTCGGCGTGGGGCTATCCCTACTCGCCATCGTACTACTCAGCAACCCATAAAACCCGAACCGACAGACCAAACCGAAAGAGAAAAATAAAAAAATAAGAATTAGGAGCTGTAGCTCAACAATATTTGTAAAGGCGGCTACCGGCCCTTGGCTGTAGTCCTCGCAACGGGAACGGCGTCAGTTGGCCGCCATAGTTTTTCAATTTGATGGCAGTACGAATGGCCACGCCACACGTGCTGTGGGCTACTTGCCGCGATCCGGGCTAGTTGTAGCGGCAGCACCATTTGTAACGCCGTAGGCACCCCGGGCAAGCACTTTACTTTGGCCTATGGCCATGAAACGCCTTTCATTCACACCCCAGAACACCAAACAAGCTAGGCCACAAAAAGCTAGTACGAATCCAAAATCAGACACAACTGCAAACACCCGATTTCAGCAACGCCCAAAACCAAACAAGAATCGTATATTTGTAGATACGTTGTTGCAAACCACATTGTTTTGTACGCACAAATTTGGGATAATACAGATACGCAGTAAAACCGATCCGCACAAAAAATGACAACAAAAAACAGCAAGGAAATACAGCCGCAAATAAACGATGCAGCGTACCATGAAATACTAAAGCAAGCAGTTGCTGAAATCCGCACAGCCCGTACCTCCATCGCTTTACAAGTAAACACCACAACCAATTCTGTATATTGGAATCTCGGCAAATTACTCTCCGAAAAACAGCTGGAAGAAGGCTACGGCAGTGGCGTAGTGAAACAATTGTCCACCGATTTGAAAATTGAATTCCCAGACATGGGCGTATCCCCACGTAACCTATGGGACATGAAACGATTTTACGAACGTTACCATCAGTCGGATACAAAACTGCGACAGCTTGTCGCAGTTTTACCATGGGGACATAATTTACTGTTAATCAACAAAGTAAAAAACAACCCTCAGGCTGAGTTCTATGCAAGCGAAACCATAGCAAAAGCCTGGACAAGAGATTTACTCCTCAATGCCATTAAGATGGACACTTTCGGCCAAGCACAGCAACAAATAAAAACGAACAATTTCGAGAATACACTCCCCGGAGTTCATGCAGAATATGCCAACGAAGTGTTTAAGAGTACGTACAATTTAGGCTTTTTAGGAGTTACCCAACCTGTACGCGAATTGGA
>JBDKHP010000044.1:0-5593 GCA_039797645.1 Bacteroidota bacterium | reverse complement strand
GCGTGACGGCGGCGTGGGATTGGAAAACTGCCGCACGGTCTAGCCCGGATCGCGGCAAGTAGCCCACAGCAACGCGCGGAATTGCCTTTTGTACAGGGTTTTGACTGAAATATACACGCGGCCAAGTGATTCCGTTCCCGTTTGCGAGGACTACTGCCAAGAGCCGGTAGCGGGGTTTATTTGAAAAGTTTAGCTCCCGCTCCAAATCCTTATTTTTTTATCTCTCGGTTGGGGAGTTATGCGTCAATGTATCTCTCGTTCTTATTGGCAATTCTTTTGGGGGCGTGTTTTGGTGCTTGGCTGCTACAAGTCGCCCTAAATTTGGGATTGAAATTTAGAGGGTTAGCTGCAAAATCTGCCTTGCTTTTGCCTTTTGTGGGGAAATACAAAAGCCGTAAATTGTTTTTATTAAACAACTTACGGCTTTTTGTTGTGGCCCCAGCGGGATTCGAACCCACATCAAAGGTACCGGAAACCTACGTTCTATCCATTTAACTATGGAGCCATTGAGGCCACAAAAGTAGGAAAAAAATGTGGCAAATCAAGCCTTCATTATTTTTGGGGTGTTTTAATTTTTTGTGACTACGGTGATTGCTAAAGTATTTACGCTTCGGGGCGCGGTGTTGTTTTTTATTGTTGGCGACCCATCTATTTTTCGTAACTTTGGGCTAGACAAAAACCCGGCTCAAGTTATTGTCTAATATTTTAAAAATCAGTACAATGCTCAATACTATCAATAAATTATTTATTGTCGCCCTTGTGCTTTTGGGCGTTTCTTGTGTCGATCAGGATAACAGTTACCTTATTCCGAACATTACGGGCAAAAGCCACGAGGTGATTGTGGTGATGAACAAACCTACTTGGGATGGGGCAGTGGGCGACACTTTGTATGCTGTGCTTACGCAAGATTCTCCGGCGTTGCCTCAGGCAGAACCTGCTTTTGATGTGAGTAATGTGTCGAAGGCGAATTTTGAGAATTTGGCGTCGATTCGGACGTTTCGGAATTTGGTATTTACGCAGGTTGTGGATACGATTGCGCACCCAGAAATCTCGATTGCCCGTGGTAAATGGGCGCGTCAACAATTGGTTGTGACCATTAAGGCGAAATCTGAAACTGATTTGGTGAAGCTTATTGGCGACAAACAAGATGAAATTCGGCAGATTATCCGCGAAACGGAAATGGGCCGAACTTTGGCAAATTTTAAACAATACCCCAATGTGGGGCTTATTCAGCAAGTTGCTAAAAAGTATCAACTCAGCTTCGATATTCCGAGTAATTATACTTTGGACCAGACTTACGATAATTTTTTATGGTTTGCCCACGAAACGCCACTCATGTCGCAGGGTTTTTTGGTATATTGGTATCCTTATACCGACGAACGGCAACTCAGCAAAGACAGTCTTGTGTCACGTAGGAATCAGTTTACTAGAAAATTTGTGCCTGGATCTATCAAAGATTCGTATATGACAACGGACATGAAATTTCCGATGGTTTACAAAGAATATACCTACAAAGATGAATATACGGCTGAATTACGCGGGCTTTGGTACACGGATCACGATTTTATGGGAGGCCCTTTTGTGAGCCTTAGTAAGGTGGACGAAATAAACGGACGCATAGTGACGATCGAGGGTTTTGTATATGCTCCAAAAACCTCGAAACGCAATTATGTAGCGCAGCTTGAGGCGGTATTGCATACGCTACATTTTAAGAAAAAAGAATAACGGCCTGTGGCCAACATTAACGACCCTAGATTCGGATGAAGAAAAAACTCATACATTCGGCCACCATCGTAAACGAAGGCCGACAATTTCAGGCCTCGGTGCTTATTGATGGGCCTTATATCGAAGAGATCTTTACCAATTGCCCAACGTCTCATGGCAATGCAGAAAGCATTTCGGGCGAGGGCTTGTATTTGTTACCCGGGGTGATAGACGATCAGGTGCATTTTCGTGAGCCCGGCTTGGAATACAAAGCCGATATTTTCACCGAAAGTAGGGCAGCTCTGGCTGGAGGTACTACCTCGTTTATGGAAATGCCGAACACTTCGCCACAAACTACTTCGCAAGAGGCTTTGGCCCAAAAGTATGAACTTGGGAAGCATCGGGCGGCGGCCAATTACTCGTTCTACATGGGTGCCACGAACGACAACATAGACGAACTACTACGTACCGATCCCACGAATGTCTGCGGTCTGAAGGTATTTATGGGTTCATCTACGGGCAATATGCTCGTAGATAATGAGGAAAGTTTGCGACGAATTTTTTCGCAAAGTCCCATGCTCATTGCCACACATTGCGAAGACGAACAAACCATACGCCGCAATACCGAGGCATACAAAGCAAAATACGGCGAATCAATGCCGATGCGTTACCATGCCGACATCCGCAGCGACGAGGCTTGTTACAAATCGTCGGCTTTTGCGGTGGGGCTTGCCAAAGAATACAATGCCCGCTTGCACGTGTTGCATTTAAGTTCGGCCAAAGAAATGTCGCTGTTTGACAATGCCCTGCCAGCCAGCCAAAAGCGCATTACAGCCGAAGTCTGTGTGCACCACCTTTGGTTCAACAGCTCCGATTACGACAAGCATGGGGCACGCATCAAATGGAACCCCGCAGTAAAATCTGCCGACGACCAAGCTGCGCTTTGGGACGCTGTACTGAGCAACAAGCTCGACGTAATAGCCACCGACCACGCACCACACACCATTGCCGAAAAACAAAATCCGTATTTCAAAGCACCATCGGGAGGCCCTTTGGTACAACATTCCTTGGTGGCCATGCTAGATTTCGTGCACCAAGGCAAACTCTCGATCGAAATGCTTGTCGATAAAATGGCGCATAAACCCGCCGAGATTTTCAAAGTACGAGACCGGGGTTACATCCGTTCGGGTTGTTATGCCGATTTGGTGCTTGTAAACCTACACAAACCTTGGGTTGTAAGCCCCGAAAACATACACTACAAATGCGGCTGGTCGCCATTTGAAGGACATGAATTTCGTTCGCAAGTAATTTCTACCTTTGTGAACGGCCAACGAGTGTACCATCAAGGCAATTTTGCCGACGATCTGGCCTCGATGAGGCTGCAATTTGGTTGATAAGATAAAGGCCACAGTGCCCACGAATTATTTTTAGCTAGGTTCACAACCGTACATCCACAGCGCCCCCGAATGCTTTAGCAATATAGCATGGGGGTTCTGGGATGTATCTCTCCCAGCATCACACAAACTAACACACACGATTATGAAAGTAAGATTCTTTCGTCTGTCTGCCCCCAATAAATTTGGCTACAAGCCCCTGTACTACAAGCCAGAGCAAGAAGAGCTAGAAGAACGCATCAAACGCGCCGAAGGCAACACCGAGTACACCAAAACAGCCGATGGAAAAGTTGTACGCACCCAGTTTCAGTTCCGCAGGAGCGTACAGGCAGACAGCAAACAAAGCACCAAACGCCTCCTATTCATTATCACCGGACTCGTTATCCTCTCCTACTGGCTACTAAAAGGCTTCTGGGCAGAAATTATCAACTTCGTATTATAATACAATGGCAGACATTATCAGACTTTTACCCGATTCCGTAGCCAATCAAATAGCAGCTGGCGAAGTAATCCAACGGCCCGCCTCCGTAATCAAAGAACTTGTAGAAAACTCCATCGACGCTGGAGCCACCGAGATACACGTGGTGGTGAAAGACGCCGGAAAAACCCTCATACAAGTAACCGACAACGGAAGCGGAATGTCTGCCACAGATGCCCGTATGGCCTTCGAGCGCCACGCTACCTCCAAAATTAAAGCCGCCGACGACCTTTTCCACATCCTCACCAAAGGATTCCGTGGCGAAGCACTCGCATCAATAGCAGCCATAGCCCACGTAGAACTACGCTCGCGCCAAGCCAACGCCGAATTAGGCACCTTGGTACAAATTGAAGGTTCACGGTTTGTAAAACAAGAAGCCATTGCCAACCCACAAGGCAGCACCTTCAGCATACGCAACCTATTCTACAACACCCCAGCACGTCGGAAATTTCTAAAACCAGATTCTGCCGAACTGCGACTCATCGTAACCGAAGTACAACGCATTGCTCTATCCCATACCGAAGTAAACATAAAACTCTACCACAACGACAGCGAAATGTTGCACCTCCAGAGCAGCAACCTTCGCCAACGCATCGTCGCATTATTCGGCAAAGCCATCAACAAAGAGCTTATCGGCATCAATACCGACACCACGCTAATGAAAATTCACGGCTTCGTTGGCAAACCACAAGACGCAAAAAAGCGCAGTGGCGACCAGTACTTCTTTGTAAACAACCGCTACTTCAAGAGCAGTTACTTCCACAAAGCCGTAATAAATGCCTACGAACCCATTATGGCACACGGCTTATTCCCCAGCTATTTCATCTATATAGAAATCGACCCCGACGAAATAGACGTAAACATACACCCAACAAAAACCGAAATCAATTTTGCCAACAAAGACACACTTTTTCAGATTATCGAAACCATTGTAAAAGAAGCACTTGGCAAGTTCAACATTACCCCATCCATGGATTTTGGCGACCATGGCTACCTCGAACTACCCAACGAACACGCGCCCGGCGAAATAACCATACCCTCTGCCGGCATCGACCCCAACTACAACCCCTTCAACCAACACAGCAATTCCTCCTATCAGCCAAGCTCCAAATGGGCAAAAGGCCAAACCGACGGATGGGAAAGCTTCTACAAAGACTTTGAAAACCAAACTTACAACGAAGACCAATACGAAATACCCGAGCCAGAACCACAACAACAACGCCTCCCGCTCGAATCCCCAGTACCCAAAAACCACGTACACGCACAAAACTTCTATCAGCTCAAGAACAAATACATCCTCACCACCGTGAAATCGGGGCTAATGATGATAGACCAACGTCGCGCCCACGAACGCATACTCTACGAATATTACCTCAACACCATACAAAGCGGCGCAACCGCCATGCAAGCAAACCTCTACCCAAGCCCCATAAGCCTCGCCCCCGACGATGCAATCATTCTACGCGAGCTAATCCCCCAACTTCGCAGCGCAGGTTTCGATATTGCAGAAACCGCACTCAACCTCTTTATAATCAACGCATCCCCCGCAAACCTCCCGTTCTCCGAGGCCGACAAATTTCTACTATCCCTCATAGAACGCTACAAATACTACAAAACCGACCTAAGCCTCGAACTCAAAGAAAAAACCGCCATTTCACTAGCCCAGTGCTCCGCCATTAGCAACGGCCAAAGCCTCAGCCAAGCCGAAATGCAAACCATACTCGACAACCTCTTCGCCTGCCAAAACCCCAACTATACCCCCGACGGAAAAACCGTAATGGTAATCATCGAAACCGACGAAATAGAAACCAAATTCCAATAATACCCTTCGATAGAAACTGCCAATAAAAAAACAAAAATAAGGATAAGGAGCTGTAGCCCAACATTATTTGTAATGGCGGCTACCGGCTCTTAGCAGTAGTCCTCGCAACGGGTACGACCTCACTTGGCCGCTTTAGTTTTTCAATCTCGCGGCGGTACGAACGGCCACTCCGCGCGTGCTGTGGGCTACTTGCCG
>JBDKHP010000043.1:0-3243 GCA_039797645.1 Bacteroidota bacterium | reverse complement strand
CACATAGTTGTAGTCCGAGGTGTGGTTAGTGAATTCCTCCCGCAGTCTGACATTTTGAATTTCGTACTGATACTGTTTGCTTGTTTTTTCGAGTTGCCATTGTATAAATTCTTCCTCACTCAGTTGCCTTAAGAACAACAGGTAGGCAAAGCGTATGGCCTCGCGGTATGCTTTTGCCTCGAAGGCTTTGTTCATAAGTTGCTCCAAATCTTCGGCATATATGTCGTCGGTTATGGGTGTGAATTTCAGTTTACTCTTGCGTCTACTGATAATGGGAAACATGAGTTGCGAACGGAAGAGCAAAAGTGCAACCCCTGCTAATGCTGCTACAATAATCAGATAATAGACAAGCTTACCCACCCAGGTGCCAATAAATGTACGCCCTATCCAATTTAAGATTTCATTGATAATCCACTCAGCGACACCCATATTGGCTTTTGCATCGGTGCCATAATCGAAATCGTGGGAAGAACGATAATTTTGTATCTCTGGTTCGGAAAAATCGCGTACATTCAAGCTTGTATCTGCTTGTTGGGAAAAACCCGAATTGCTAAAGCAAAGACCAGAAACCAAAAACAGAAGGAGTATATAAAAACGCATCGGGTTAGTTAATTTGTTGAATACGCGCCAATAACGACGGGCTTTCTTTTTGTTCCACTAGATTGAAATAGTAGAAAGACTGGGCAACATAAAAACTCGTGTAGAGTGTAACGTTTACAAGATTCGTAATGGTAGCGACAAGCAGATAAACGTAAGATAGCCACTCATTGTAACCCGCAAATGTTTGGTACATCTGAATGGCCAAGGTTGTCATACTAAACACAAACCCCAATACGCCAATCAGAATAGAAACCAGAAAATACAAGCCGAAAGTGAGCCACCAATTCTGTTTGATGAGAAATGCACTTCGATTAACAGCAGCTGATGCTCCTTTACGCTCGAATACAATAACCGCAAAACCAAGTGAAAGCGAAATAGAAAAGTAAATAGGCAAAAATATCGTTACGAGCGTAACGATCATAATAAGAGCGAGAAGAAAAAACAAACCTACGCTGGGTAGAAATAATTTTCGCGCTTCTGTCCATACTTGTTTGGACGTAAAATTCCCCGAGCCTAACTCTATGTAATTCTTCACGAAGCCAAATGTGAGTAACATAATGAGTGTCTGGGCTACTACACTACTTAGTATCATGGCAATGAGAGATTTCCAAGGTAGGTTGGCGAACATTCCAAAAATGCCACTCGTTTCAGCCCCACCATTGTTTAATTTGCCCGCCTGAAGCTTCATTACACCACTTTGGTATAATGCCCCCGATATTGCGTAGAGAAATATGAATATTCCCGCATAATAGACTATTGTTGTAAAAAACGGCTTAAATTCTTGTTTTAGAAATAGGAAGGTGTCCGAGAGAACCTCTCCGATTCCGCGTACTTTCTGGAAATTGATGGGTTGAGGGATCATGTGTTGTAGGTATAGTTGGTACGATATTGGCAAAATAAGTTTCTTTAAATTTTAGACTTTGGGGCTGTCGATATTTTGATGCTGGAGCCACAGTCTGGAAGGATACCAGAAAAAGTAAAAGCCAATAAGCCCTAGCGATCCTAGAATAATAGCCCAGCGAAATACATCGGGCCATTGGGTATAACGTGTCACGAAACCTTCCAGAAAGGCCGCAAATACGATAAATGGTAGCATCCCTACGGCCATTTTAAGCCCGTCTTTTGCTCCCCGTCTGAATGATTCAATACGGGTATAAGTGCTAGGCATTAGGATGCTGTTACCAATCATGAGTCCGGCAGCTCCACTGAGAATAATGCAAAATATCTCGATCGTTCCGTGTATCCAAATAGAGAGAATTGACTCGTACAAAACGCCATGTAGATAGAAAAAATACTGAAAACAACCCAACATTACCCCGTTGAAAAAAAGTATAATCGCCGTTCCGATTGAAAAAACCACACCCGCTACGTAAGCGTTGAACATCACCTTAAGGTTGTTGAGACTAATACCTAAGAACATATCCACATTGTTGGCCTTTTTGTACACGGCCATGGGATCGTTTTGCTCAATAAATTCCTCTGTCATATTTACATACGAATCACCGAGTACCAATCTCGGAAAACGTACATCGAGCGAAGTGGAGATCACACCAAAAAAAACAGCCACAAAAAAAATCAAGGCCGAAAAACCTACATATTTCCGTTGTCTGCGCATCAGAAGTGGAAATTCAAATTTCCAGAAAAGCACCACACGGTTGCCTTCTTCTTTGCGATTGATGTAAATAAGCTGGTGCGTTTGTACCGCCAGTTGATTCAGGTAAGTAGTAGTTTGGCTCTTGGGGTAGAAAGTCCGAGCATACGACAAATCGTCGGTAATGGCAATGTAGGCATCGGCCAAGGCATCGGAACTTGCCGATTTTTGGTTTGCCAACAAATGCTCAAACTCTTTCCAACGGCCCACATTTTGTTTAATATATACTACTTCTCGAATCATATAAGTTTCAAAATAAATCAAACTCGTATTCCCAATAAGAGAAAACACACCCTCAGCAAAATCGGATCTACACAAAACTAAAAAAAAAGCCGACACCCCGTGTGCTTTTTTTACATTCCTCCAAATGCTGTTAATCCAGCCACCAGAATCCTAGCAACAATGCTCCAAACTTTTTGGTAACTTTGCCACAATTAACACAAGGCAGTAAGATTCGCCCAACACACAAATAGCCAAAGTTAACAGTTTCAAAACCAGTCTGATGTCGATACGAATTGATAAATATATATGGGCCATACGATTGTTTAAGACCCGTAGTATTGCCGCCGAGGCCATAAAAAAAGGACGCATTCTTATTAAAGGCGTTACCGTAAAACCATCTCGCAATATTGAAATTGGCGAGGAATTCGAAGTAAAAATGCCGATGGTGGTTCGTAAGTTCCGGGTGAAACAACTCTTGCAACATCGCGTAGGAGCCAAACTTGTAGCCGATTACATTGTAGAAATTACTTCCAAAGAACAATTGGCATCCTACGAACTCTACAAAGAACAAAGCAAACAAGGCCGCGACAGAGGCACAGGCCGCCCTACGAAGAAGGAACGTAGAGATATGGACGATCTTTTCGATGAATGGGCCAATTGGGAAATCGACGACGATTCCGACGAAACAAATACTGAAAATTAAGATTAAACGAAGCCACAATGATCATAGCACACCAAAAACGCAAAAGCAACATTGCCGAGTACATACT
>JBDKHP010000042.1:0-2616 GCA_039797645.1 Bacteroidota bacterium | reverse complement strand
ACTTTCCAAAGCCACGCCGTAAACTCGCGGGGCAAACGTACCAGTTGGCCTGCGGCCATGTGGCCCGTTCGCCAAGCCTTCGGCTTGCCTAGAAACCACAACACCAACCACTGGTATGCTGCGCGTTATTCCAGTTCCACGGCAACAAATGGGCAGAGGGACATATATAATGTACGCTGTTGTATTCGCTTTATTGCGAAAGAAATTCTTGTTGGGCTTGTTAAAACAGTTTCATGGCCGCAGGCCAAAGTAAAGTATTAGCCCCGCGCAACTACGGCGTTACAAATGAAGCTGCCGCTACAACTAGCCCGGATCGCGGCAAGTAGCCCACAGCATGAGTGGCGTGGCCGTTCGTGCTGCCAATCAATTGAAAAACTAAGGCAGCCAAGTGTTGCCGTACCCGTTGCGAGGACTACTGCTAAGAGCCGGTAGCCGCCTTTACAAATTTTGTTGGGCTACAGCTCCTTATCCTTATTTTTATTTTTTTACTGGCTTAAGGTCTATATTTGGAATGACGGAGTATGGCTGCTGCGTCGTTGTTGTGCATGAGTTCCCTTAGGCTGACCTCCGGGTTGCTACGCATATACGAACGGACAATTTGCCAGCCGAGCCAACTGCCTATTTCGGGGGGGGAGTTTTGGCCGAAGGGTGCGGTGTAGGGGGCTTCGCCGGTGAATTTCTGAATTTCGAGTCGGTTGGTATCGAAGACAATTTTTTTTTCGACGAGGTAATCCCAGGAGTCTTTTTCGTTGTGTTCGGCCCAACGCATTTCGTGACTTGTGTATCCTATTTTGATGCTGTCGGGAGTGTCGGGCAGGGTTGCATCGAGGAAATAGAGGGTTTTGCCTTTGTAGATCATGCTCGAGAGTAGGTCGGTTTGGTTGGTTTGTTCGGGAAATTCTGAGATTGCTATAGCGAGCATCACGTCGGAGGGAATGCGCTCGGGGTACATTTTACGGATCCGAAATTTTTCAATATTCAGCCGTTCGTATATGTCGTTTTGTGTGCCTAAATATTTGTCGAGGCTAATGCCTATAAGGCTGTCGGCTACCACGATGGATTGCGAAAAGCCAGAGATATAGGTGTATATTTTAGGTATTTGTGCTTGTGGAAAATAGTACTTATAGTGTTGTAGGGCTTTTGTAAGGTTCGTTTTTAGGGTCTGTTTTTGGGTGTATAACTGACTGACAGCTTGGTCGATACTATTGCCGGTGATGTAGTTGTAGAATTGCCCGTATTTGTAGGGTAATTCGCGCTGGTTGGTGGGGCCTACTTCGATTATGCGTTGGCAATATAACTCGAAAAAGATTGGGTCTGTGGCGGATAATTTGGTGATAATATGTGCGAGACTGTCGGGTGTGGTGGGGAAACTAAGTTTCTCGAATTCAACAAACTGGGATTTTATTTGAATGTGCGAAACATCTATTTGCAACGGATTTCGATTGCATGAAAGGCTAAAGATTGCCAAACTTATGAAAATTAATAATTTTAATTGCGATTTCGTCTGCATGGTTTGTATGCTATTAGGATGTGTAGTTGGTACAAAGTTATGTAAGATTTTGTTGCTGCGGTTGGCTTTATGGTGGTTTTTTCGGTAGGGGCTAGATGTTTGGCAATGAAGCTTTTGCTGGATAATTTGCGCTGTTTTTGGTTGTTTATGGTACTATTTATGATACATTTGTGTTTGTCTCGGTGTTTTTCTGGCAGATTATTTATGCTTTGATTAGGGTTGTTTTGTGCCTGATTGCATGGGAGTTATATTTTTGTAAGTATGATAGAAAGAGGTGTTGTGAGCAGGATTGTGTCGGCTAAGTGTTTTTATGAGCTTGTATGCGATACGCTTGGGGTATTGAAATTGGGTTTCGATAGGGTGTCGCCTTACTCGTTTTTGGTGGGCGATGTGCTTGAATTTGAGTGCGATACTCTTGACGCTGTTGTGGCTGCCAAACTTAGTTTTGTTGTGAAGGAGAATGTGTATTTCGAGGAACTCAAGGCGTATGTGGGTACAGATGTCTGTATCTCTGCATTTGTGTATGAGGCAAAAACACACGGGTTTAATGTGAGTTACAAGGGTTATAATTGTTTTCTGCCCAATGGCGAGACGCTTTTGGATAATCCAAAATTTAGGGAGATGAACGATATTGTTAACACGTTTCAGAATTTTGTGATTTCTGAGATTAAAAATGACTTTGTGTTTGTGTCGCGTAAAAATTTCCTTCGTGCAGAACTTAAAATTCGCCAAGATGCCGAATTGGCATCTTTGTATCTTGGGTGTGTATTTGAAGGTACGGTAAAAGAGGTTGTGAACTATGGCCTTTTCGTGACCTATAAATATTCCGAAGGTCTGTTGCATATACGGAATTTATTAAGCGATTTCGAGAAACCGAATGATAGGGTTTCTATAAAATTTTATGGAAAAGCACTTGATCGCGTTTTTAAAAAAGGTATGAAACTAGAAGTGGAAGTTGATGAAATTACCGATTCTCGATTCTCGCTGCGTTGGAACAAGGAAAGCCCATTGAATAGGGCAAAAAACACATTGCTCGAGCGGGAGTTCCGGATTCTTACCGAGAGTTGAATCTCCTACATCGGGAATATCGTTTTATCAAATTTTGG
>JBDKHP010000041.1:0-3784 GCA_039797645.1 Bacteroidota bacterium | reverse complement strand
CGGCAACAACAGCAAAAATAATTGCATCTGCCCATTCGCGTAAATATGGTTGCTTTTCTACCCCTTTTTTCTTCCAGAAAGCCCAATGAACTCTTTTGGTGACGTATAGATCAAACAAAATTGGAGACAATAACAACCACCAATAATTCCCTATCCAAATGATAAACAATAGGAAGGCTGCAAAGGCAACAGAAAATTTGAAGTAGCGATTGCTGAATATTTTTTTCATGTGTAACTGATTTTATAAGGTATTTATAGATTTCCAGACGCAAAGTTCGCGAAAATAATGTGCAATTAGGCATTATTTAATGGGGGTTAACCACTTTTAACAGCCAACTAACCGCCTATATATGCTGCAAACCTATCTATTTTCTTTTGAATTATTATACTTTTGTAGGTAGAATCCCTTAATGTTTTTATCTTGCAAAGGATCACCCAATTTTTCAATTCAGTATCGCTCATGCGTAATATTCATATAACCAAGCCTTTGTTGTGGCTTTTGCTTTTCGTTTCGTTTCAAACAATCGCTTCAGACAAGATCGATAGTCTTAAATCTGCACTCAGTATTGAAACCACCGATAGCCTCAAAATTCAATTATACAACCGTCTGTCCTATGTTTTTTACCCCGACCAGCCAGATAGCGTAATTCGTTATGCCCGCTTGGCCCAGACACTGTCCGACGAAATAGGGTATTCCGTCGGTTTATGTAGTAGTTACAGAATGATGGGACTAGGGCAATTTGCTAAGAGAAATTTTGAAGACGCAAGCAAAACCTTTTTAAAAGCATTGAAACTTGCTACAAGTATCAACAGTGTTGTTGAGTTAGGCAAAATACATATCCTACTCGGTATGGTAGAAGAGGCCCAAGCTAATTATCGAACAGCCCTTGAGTTCGACAATAAAGCCCTTCAGTTTATCATTGCAAGTGGCAATCACCGCGACTTAGGTTCTCTCTACAACAATATGGGCGAAAGCTATTTAGGCCTCAAGAGATACTCCCTCGCGCTCGACCATTTCCTGATGGCTTACGAGCAAATAAAACGACACTCCTACGGTGCTGGCGATGCAGTAGTGTTGTACAACATTGGCGAAGCATACTTTTACTTAGAAGAGTATGACAAGGCTATGATTTACCTAGAAGAAGTCAAAATAAAATATTCAAGAGAAGCAAGCTCCGAACTTATTCTCGGCGAATGCTACAACCTGATGGGGGCTGTATTCTTGAAAAGACTCGACCTCAAAAATGCTGAAGATTACCTCAACAAAGCAATGATGCTGGGGCTAAAAATGAAAAATATTAGTTTACAAGTAGAAGTCTATGAGCGGCTTATCGAACTTGCCTATATTCACAACGACACCAAATTGGTATTTCAGAACTTTCAGACATACAAAACCTTACACGATTCCTTAAATAGACTCGAACAAACCCGACAGGTAGCCGAAGTAAACATAAAATACCAAACACAACTCAAAGAAAGTGAAATAATGCGCTTGGTACAGTCGAAAAACAACCAATTGTACATTTCCTTGGCAGCGATCATTATTCTGATGCTCGTGGGGGTTATTTCTTGGCAATTCGTAAAACAGCTTCAAGCAAAAGAGGAATTAGCGCAAAAAACAATTGAGCATTATCGAATCGAACAGGCACAACTAAAAAAAGAAATCGAGACGAAGTTCAATGAAAAGGAGATTGTACGTGTAGAATTAGAAGGCGCCAAACACGAACACGACAAACTCATGTTGCATCTGAAAACCGCCAGTGAAGAAAAGCGTATTGTCGCGAGGCAATTGGAAAAAAAGAACCTCCGAATTTTAGACCTGGAAACTCGCTTGGAGGACAAAAGTGCAGAATACGAAAGCGAACAAATATTCTTTTCCTTGCGGAATCAGCTCGAGAAGCTAGTCCAAGATAAAAATAAGGCCACAAAAGCCGAACTCAAACAAGTAAAAGAGTTGATCAGTAAAATACTTCTCGAACAAAAAAACAAAGAGCTATTCAAACGATTGAAAGAAACATTTCCCAAGCTAAGCAACGACGACCTGAGGCTTTGTGCCTACATGCGAAACCATTTCTCTAACTCAGAAGTTGCTGAATTCCTAGAGGTTACACAAGATACACTCTACACCCGAAAGCACAGATTAAAACGAAAACTCGACCTCGACAAAGACATTGACATTGGGGAGTTTCTCATCGAATTTGAAGAAACTAAGAATTATGCAGCACCAACACGCTCAAAAAATGAGCCACTCAACGATACAGAATCCGACACTGAAAACGTCCTTGATCCGTACGCCGCCATGATAGATCATGGCCCAGAAATATAAATACGTAATTCCTTGCTCTAAACTCGCATCTCAACACCGAACACAAAACAATTGTTTACTTATAAAGCAAAAAAGAGACTAACCCGCGACGGTAGCCTCCTTACAATAACTTGTATTTTAAAACAAGACCACGCAAAGTTACGAATTATTTAAAACAAAATTGGTTCAGGCCAAACCAATAAGTCGCGATTCCATATATCACCACAAAGCAATGTTCTTCCAATAAATTTCACTTAAACACTGTCTATAAGCATAATACCGAAAAAAGGAATACGCAAAAACAAGCCGAAAAGAAAAAATAATAATAATAAGGAGCTGTAGCCAAACAATATTTGTAAGGGCTGCTACCGGCTCTTGGCTGTAATCCTCGCAGGGAACGCTGTCAATTGGCTGCTTACGTATTTCAATTTAGCCGCAGTACGAATGGCCACTACTCACGTGCTGTGGGTTACCTGCCGCGATCCGGGCTAGTTGTAGCTGCTGTATCATCGGTAACGCCATAGGTTCTCAAGACAAGCACTTTCAGTTGGCCTATGGCCATGAAAAGCCTTACTTCACCCCGAAAACTAAGCAAGCAAACCAAGAAAATACAACGCAACAACCAATAAGGCCAGCTTAGTTCCTAGGCATTTACTACAGTTATCCCATCTATAAACGACAGCCACCTATTGTTGCGTAAACTCCCAAAAATATCACAGAAAACCACTCGATTATTAGAACGACAATGTCGGCTTTACGAGGATGCAAAGCCAACATTATCGGTCGGTTTCTTGGCACTTAATTGTTGAACATCCGAAGTTGTTGGCCAATTTGTGCTTTTAGTTTGCGTCGATCTACAATATAATCCAGGAATCCGTGTTCGAGTAAAAATTCAGCACTCTGGAATCCTTCAGGAAGATCTCGACCAATGGTTTCGCGAATCACACGTGGGCCAGCAAAGCCAATTAAAGCAGCCGGTTCAGCAATATTCACATCGCCCAACATGGCAAACGATGCTGTAACTCCACCCGTTGTTGGATCCGTAAGAAACGAAATGAAGGGCAGTTTGGCATCGGAGAGTTGCGATAGTTTTGCCGAAGTTTTGGCCATTTGCATGAGCGAAATCGCAGCTTCCATCATTCGTGCGCCACCAGATTTCGAGATTATCATTAATGCAGCGCGGTGTGCAATACAATAATCTACGGCACGAGCAATTTTCTCGCCCACCACGGCACCCATAGACCCACCAATGAATTCAAAATTCATGGAGCAAGTTACCAAATCAAGTCCTTCCACTTTTCCATACACTGTTGTCATGGCATCTTTGAGTCCGGTTTTCTTTTCGGTTGCCGCCAAACGATCTGTATATTTTTTGGTATCTACAAAATTGAGGGGGTCGGCAGAGCGAAGATTGCCAAATAGTTCGGTAAACTGACCATCATCGTACAAAATCTCGAAATATAGGGCAGAGTTTATGCG
>JBDKHP010000040.1:0-2832 GCA_039797645.1 Bacteroidota bacterium | reverse complement strand
CGATTCGCAATCGGGAAGCATACTTTTCGGGAGAAATAACGGATAAACGAATACCTCAAATACTTATCTACTTGAATTTTAAGACACAAAATTAATGCTTAATGTAGCCAAACAGTTGCCGCACAGGCAAGGATTCAGTATTTCAATCTGAGTATCAAATTGTTAAACATCTTGGCATTGGATGCTACAATTTTCTTTTTTATTTCACAATCTATTGCAAATAAATTACATTTGTGCGCAAATTTTTTTTATTGAAAAAGTATTCAGATTATGGCAACCAAAGAACACAGTACTGGTGACGATCAGCTAATCGTTGTTGAGCAGTCGCTCAGCCGTGCAGAACGTTACATTGAAGAAAACAAAAAGAGTTTAGTAATTATCTTTTTGGGAATATTACTGGTAGTAACCGGCTATTTGGGCTTCAAGAAATTGTATGTAGCTCCTAAAGAAGAAGATGCAGCCAGCGAGATGTTTATGGCCCAAAGGTATTTTGAGCAAGATTCGTTCAAATTGGCACTCAATGGCGACAACAACTACGTAGGCTTCCTTTACATTATCGAAAATTACGGCTTCACAAAAGCAGCAAACTTGGCGAACTATTACGCTGGCGTATCGTATTTGCACTTGGGCGAATGGGAGAAAGCAATCGAATATTTAAAAGAGTTTGATTCCTCAGACCGTATGGTATGGGCTCTATCTGTGGCTAATATTGGCGATGCTTATGTTGAATTAGGCAAATACAGCGATGCAATTACCTATTACAAAAAAGCAGCAAATACCAATAAGAATGAATTCACGACACCTGTGTTTATGATGAAACTTGCCTTTGCCCACAATCTTGCGGGGGAAAAAGACAAAGCTTTAGAAGTGTACAAGGATGTGAAAGAAAAGTACCCAAAATCGGCAGAGTCTGTTCAGGCCGAAAAATACATTGCCCGTTTGCAATAATTATAGACTCGCCTAAACATAAAAAAGCTACTCCATTGGGAGTAGCTTTTTTTTTGTGAGCCCAATACAATAGGCAGTTTTTCAAACATTTAGCGCATAAGTGCACCCACCGAATACGCATGTACTTGCATGGGGTTGATGCACATTACCGGAATTTTGGAGGCATTCACGATTATTTTTTGCTCTTCAGCCCCCATCATATAATCCTGCAATTGAATATCCTTGGTGGTGAGAACCATTATCAGATCGGCTTTTACTTTTTCTGCCACCATAATAGCAGCGTCGTAATAACTTTTTACACCTTTCATCTCGTTGTCGGTGTATTTCATGTTGGTTTGTTTCATGAAACTTTTTACGAAAACGAAGTTCGAGATCGCCTGTTTCTTCTGCGTATCGGTAGAGAATTTATCGGTACGCACCAAGTGGAAGGTAGGGTGGAAATATTTATCGAGCAGGCGTACCTCGTTTAGAATCTTCTTCAGATCGCGGATATGCGTTATGGGTATCACCACGTTGTCGATTTTAGAATCTTGCGGCTTTTCTTGTATCACAATGAAAGGAGCTTTCGTGTCGATAATCACTTTAAGTGCCCACGACCCGGTTATTTTTTGCATTCCCTTAATGCCATGCGTACCCATAATTACCATCTCAGCCTCGTGAGAATCAGCAACTTCAGAAATATCTGTAAATATATTGCCCTCTTTTACGATGTATGAAATGGTAACACCAAAGTCGGATTGTATTTTACTGACAACTTGGTTGAGTTGTTTGGTGGCAGCCGGAATTTCGCTGTTTTTCTTAACAATGTGCAACAGCAGAATGGGGCGTTTCATTTCTTTGGTAAGCTCCAAGGCGTGTTTAAGCGCCATACCAGAGAGTTCGGTAAAATCCCAGGGCACAATTATGGGTTGGTCGTTCTTGTCCGAGATTTCAAACTCTTCAAGGTTGGCAGGTATTTGTCCAACTTCCTCTGCTTCAATGTCGGCAGTTGTATCAACGCTCTCGCCATCGTCGGTATCTTGTGGCATATCTGCTTCGCTGGTTTGCACGAGTTGGGTTTCGGTAAGCAGATTGGCAACAATTTTCTTCGCTGCAATGAGTGCGTTTGCGGTGGCATCTTCGCTCATTACATAGTTTTCGGAATCGGCACATTGGGTGTGATCTGTCACTTTTTTGATGAGTTCTTTCAGTTCACCACTGAGTTGATTCTCGGGGGCTATAAATGCGGTGGCTACCACATCTTCGAATAGATGCATTTCGTAACCAAACTTAGAGAGATGGTTGGTAAGTTGGTGCATCAATCCCACAAAGATACGGTTGCCTGCTCCTGCCAGATCTCCTTTTTCAAGTAGCAGTTGTGCCGAATCGAGGGCAATAGCGGTTGCCGGGAGTACACTAGGAGGAACTTGCGATAAGTCAGGTTGTTGTGTCATAAAAATGGGTAATTAGTCTAAGTTCTGTCGGACTTTAGGTTATGAACCACAAAGTTAGCATTTTCCATAGCCGAATGCAATATTGTGATTCCTCGATTTGCGTAGTGGCGTACTGCATTGAGGATTGTCCATAACTGTGGCGTATTATTCAGCAAAAGAAGCAAAAAAAATGAATTATGAGCACAAGACCAACCCTACAAATCTATTACATAGATGGTTTTGCGCAGAGCCGTTTGTCCCTATGGGATTAAGCCGGTTTGAGGGTGTTGGGTTAGCGTGCCCCTATGCGATAGTGGCTGGGTGTAGTCGAAGCTTGGATTGTGCAAAGAACTTCCGTTGGGGGATCTATCTTCGCCCTAATGCGGGATGGAATTCGCATCTCGAGAGGGGTGGTTTGCTAGTTAGAGTCTGTTTTTTTAGTCGATCTCTGCGTTGGATCGAATTTTTTAAA
>JBDKHP010000039.1:0-3575 GCA_039797645.1 Bacteroidota bacterium | reverse complement strand
AAAAAAAATATTCGTGAAAATAACTATCATGTATTCAAGGTATTATACATTATAAAAATTCGTGCATTCGTGGCGAACATACTTTTTAGAGTGGACTCCTTGAGGCAAAAGAAGCAAAACGTCAAAACCATATTAGGCCGTCGGATTCTGCAATACGCTGTGATGCTGATTGTTATAAAACAGATGTAGTTTTGTTAGATGTAATCGCAGCAGTAGCCCACCTCAAGCCGATGCAGTAGCCTTTTGTACAGCGGTTTGATTGAAATACGAATGCAGCCAAGTGGTTTCGTACCCCTTTGCAAGGACTACAAGCGAAGAGCCTGCAAGCGGGGCTTGTTTGAAAAGTCTTGCGCCCGTATGTTTTATTTTGGTCGGTTTGCTTCAGTGTGAATAGAAACTGTATGGTGTTTTGGTGCGTGTTGCTGGGATTAATGTAATTTTGTGTTGTATAACTTAATTGTGTCGTATGAATAAGTTTTTTTTGGTAATGCTTTGTGGTTTGCTTCTGAGCGCGTGTACGAAGGACGATGATATGTCGCATATTCAGATTGCTGTGATGGATGCTCCGGCTGATTTTGAGCATCTGTGGGTCACGGTGACGAATGTGGAGGTGAATGCAACTGAGGGTGCTACGGGTTGGCAAAGTTTGGGTTCGATTTCTAACGAACGGTTCGATCTTCTATCGCTCGTAAATGGTACATATAAGGTATTGGCCGATAAAGCTTTTCGGACAGGAAATGTGGCGCAAATTCGCTTGACACTAGGCGATATTGTGAGCCTAGAATCGGCGGGTAAAACGTATGCATTGCTACTACCTACTGAGGCAAAGTCGGGTTTGACAGTGAAGGCTGCTACCGAAATAGAGGGTGGTACTGTGTATCGTTTTATGCTGGATTTCGATGTTTCGAAATCTGTGGTAAGCACTACCGCAGATTCGTACGAATTTTGGCCGAGTATCAGTTTGGTGGACGATGTGACGGGTGGTAGTGTGTCGGGTTTGGTGCAAACTGCGCCAAATATTTTTTTGGAGTTGTCAGACGGAAAGACAGTATATCACACATTTACAAACGCCTCTGGCTATTTTGTATTGAAGGGTGTAACGCCGGGTACGTATTCGTTACTGGTGTCGCCCAGCGCGGCGAGTAAGATGGCCGAACAAGTTGTACCCGACATTGTTGTGACGAAAGGGGCAGTAACGGCACTTGATGCAATAAAATTGGTGGCTTTTTAGCAGGAACAAGCACTATATGGTAGCTTCTAGCTGTGGGTGTTGGGATATGCTGGATGAACCAAAAATTGGATCTACTGAAATAAATTAACTGACTCTTTGTGGCTCAATGAAATAATTATGTGCGTATATTTGAGAATGGAAATCTAAGACATAAAAGAGGGCAAGGCTTATTTTTTTGGTTAAATAGGAGTTTGTTATCCAAATGCTTTCTTATTTTTGCCTCACAAAAACTGTTATTTAAAATACTAAACACTATGTTCGCAGGAAGAAAAGAAGTGAGTACCGTAAGCAATGAAATCGATATTAATTCGAGCAACAAAATAGCACAAGGTACTGTTATCGTGGGTGAGGTTAAAACCGACGGCTTTTTCCGATTAGAAGGTACGCTTACAGGAAATCTTACCGCTAAGGGTAAAGTTGTATTGGGAGCTACGGGTAAAATAAAAGGTAATGTGGTTGCTGGAAGTGCCGATATTGAAGGCGAAATTGAAGGCAAACTTATTATCGAAGATATTTTGGTACTCCGTTCTACAGCTAAGGTATTCGGCGAAATTACAACAAATAAACTCACGATCGAATCTGGTGCGGTATTCAACGGTACGTGCGATATGAGTGGCGGTGCGCTTTCTAGTTCAATGCAACATAACGCCAATGCAAACGCCAGAAAAACAGAAAAGCCACAAGCCAAGGCTGAGTAACGCCCAGGTGTTAGCCCGTTTTTCGGGTATTGCACTGCGTATGCTGACAATTATACTCTTGGGTGTGGCACTGGGATTTTGGCTCGATTCGCGCCTGTTGGTTTCGGATTTTAAAATCTTTACAGTATCAACAACCATCTTATCGGTAGTTTTGGCGGTGTATTTGAGTGTCCGGGGGCTTTAGTTTGGTGTAGTGTTTCGTTTTTTTTTGATTTTTTATGGTTTGGACGTATTGCTTTATTATACATTTGCCTGCTAAACAGAAATATTTATAGATGTTCCGATATTTTATTTTCGTAAGTGCTCTTACACTTTTGTGGATTGCAACAGGATTTATGCTCTTTTCATACGTAATACCCCAAGAGTTTGTAGTGGCAATACCGATTGCTTTGGCTTTGGTTTATGCGGGTTCACTTTTGGTGCAATATTTTCTGCGGTTATCGCTCCAGAAAAAAACACATAGGGAGTTCAATTTATTTTTTATGCTTACTACAACAGGCAAACTGATGTGTTACTTATTCCTCATTTTGCTCTATGTGGTGTTTTGGGGCGACAACAACAAAGCGTTCCTTGTATCATTTTTACTGTTCTATCTTTCATTCACTGCGGTAGAGACTATTTCAGTACAGATGTACTTGAACTCAGAAAGAAGGAAAAAGAATTAAATCATTTTATTACATTTGTGCCGAAAAACTTCAAGTAAATGACTACCAAAATTATAAAGTGCTTATTTTTAGCGGTTTTAACACTGGGTTTGAGTTCGCAATTTACTTTTGCAAACGAAACAACCGAACATGAAACTCAAACAGAAGCAAAGTTTGATCCAGGATCGTTCATTATTGACCACGTTTCGGATTCTCACGATTGGCATATCGTAACCTTCGGGCACGAGCATGTGAGCATTCCACTCCCGATAATCGTCCGTAAAACCGACGGATCTTGGACTTGTTTTCTGTCGAACAAATTTGAGCATGGGCACGCAACTTACGAAGGTTTGCGCCTAGAAGCCCAAGGCGAATACAAGGGCGTAATTATCGAGGTAAATGAAGCGAATGAATTTGTGGCCAAACCACTGGATTTTTCGATCACCAAAACTTCATTTGCAGTAATTATCAGTGTATCGCTAATGCTGATCCTATTTATCTCGATCGCCAATTCGTACAAACGCCGTCCGGGCATGGCACCCAAAGGCATACAATCGATGTTAGAGCCCTTAATTATCTTTATACGCGACGAGGTTGCCAAACCAATGATTGGTAAAAAACACGAACGTTTCTTACCGTTCCTACTTACCGTTTTCTTCTTTATCCTGATAAATAACCTGATGGGGCTTGTTCCTTTCTTTCCTGGAGGTAGTAACGTAACGGGTAATATCGCTGTAACGGTGGTACTTGCTGTGGCCACTTTCCTAATTACAAATTTGAGTGGAAACAAAGATTACTGGAAGCATATCTTCAATACACCAGGTGTACCTTGGTGGTTGAAATTGCCAATCCCTTTAATGCCTTTGGTAGAATTTTCGCAAGTATTTATTAAGCCATTTGTATTGATGGTGCGTCTTTTTGCCAACATTTTGGCAGGCCACATTATTGCTTTGGGTTTTTATAGCCTTATTTTCATTTTCGGCTCTATGTACGTTGCTGCGG
>JBDKHP010000038.1:0-6607 GCA_039797645.1 Bacteroidota bacterium | reverse complement strand
CTTTTTTTCCGAGTGATTTTAGTTCGGTCGTAAATGGCTTGAAGTCAAAAGTAGTAGCTATTACGTGACCCTGATACTGAAAGGCATAATCGTAGTTGTGTGCTTTGTTACTTTCGAGACTGAATAGGTCAATAATAAAAGGTGCATCACCCTCGGGTATTACCGATACGATGCGTTTCATTACCACGTCTGGATATGCAGAGCTGTCTTTGGCCGCAATAATTTGAATATCTTTGTCGAATATATTGTACAATAAGGCAGGGCTTGCTTTTTCCGACTCACGCCAATTACCGCGACAATGCGAAGTTTCGTCGACAATGACAGTGTTATGTGCAATAGATTGTTGTGCCCACGAATCGTTTTCGGGTAAATATCTACCTCCGTATTTTGTAGGAATGTTCAGGAACCGCGCTGCTCCATAGTCGCTAAGAAAAGCACCAGCAGCATCGTAAGCCATTAAGGAGAGCCTGTCGAAGTGCCCGTGTCCCATTCCTTGAGTTGTAAATTTTAGAATTGTAGTGAGTTTACCGCTTTTAAAGGGTATGCGAGACACCGCAATACCACCATTTTTACCCTCGATACCGTCGCGTGCAAAGAGGGGGTATTGTTCAAAAACCACATCTGGATTCTGAGCAAGTCCTTGGGCTGCACGAATACCAGGGCCACCCAATATAACTTGGCCTTGCTCCCTAACGATCGGTAGAATATTTTTGTCGCCATATTGATTGTAGGCTATATTGCAGGCTGCCACAAGTTCGGCTGTTTGAATTCCCTTTTCGCGCATTGCATCGTTTACAGGGAATATCAGCCCTTTTTCGTCAGTTAGTTGAAGCTCGCCCAACACTGCTTTCTGAAAAACTCGGTCTTTGTATTCAAATATTTTTACTTCGGCTTGGTTATTTTGTATTGCCTGTGCAAATAACATAAAGGGCATCAGAGCATAGCGTAAGTAATAAGGGCCTTCAGCATAATAACCATCGGGTGAAATTAGATCATGTATCTGACGTAAGAACCCCGACTCTTGGGTACCTTTAGTGCCATATATGGCTTTTTTTACCATTTCGTTGTCGCCTATTACGTAGCCTGTCATGCCCACCGCTGCAGCAGCCCATGTGCCATGGTTGTGAATTTTATCGAAAACTTCCCGATTATCTACAGAAATAAATTTTACCATTTCTCGCAAAATACCTTTTTCAATAACTTTACGGTCTTTTACAGAAATTGCATCGTATGCGCAATCGTAGGCTTGTATAGTATAGACCAACCAAACTGTTTCATTTAAATTTTGCCAGAATAACTTACCTGGTGCTGAATTTTTTCCTTCCGGATGTGTGCCAAGTGTAGGGTACATTACGGCATATTTCAGAAGCATCTTGGTAATGAAATTGGAGTAAATCGTATCGCCAGTAACCTGATAGCAGATTCCGGCAGCATACATATCCAAATAATTGTTACGGTGTTTCTCGTGGGTATATGCGCCAGCAGGATCGACTGGAATAGGAACAATAACATCAGCATGTACAGCAATATTTGCACGTGTTAATTGCTCATTGTACGAGTTTCGTACAATCTCTAGTGTTTGTATAGCAGTTTTAAGATCGGCAACATCTTTCTTTTGCAAAATTAGGCAAGGATGTTCCACTATACTTTTGTCTTTTTTTTGAGCAAGGGCATTGCCCTCTGCCAAGAAAAACAAAACTAGAACCACCATAACTCGACTCTGATAAAACAACATTCCAAACGCAAACTTACTGGTTCTGATATTCATTGGTGTGTTTTTTTTTAAGCGAAATGTTAGTAAGATTATAGGTAGTGTAGTTAGCATCCTAACTACACTACTAATACAATAAACTCTGTTAATATCTTAATTTAGTATGCAAAATCGGCAGTTGCATCAACAGCCCCTAGGCCTGTCAACACACCTTCAGAAATAACAACCCAATCGAGATTCAGCTCGCAAGGAACATCTTGTTTATACGACTGCAAATTCAGACGGAAGTAGTTTGTAGGCTCGCCAGTTGGAAAAAGTGTTCTAAGGTGAATGGCCATTAACTTCCACTCAGTACCAGTATTGATCGCACGATTTGCTTTCTTCGTACCAGATACATATTCGATCTGAATAGTAGGTGTTGTGTTATTCGTATTTACCCAGAAATGCAATACCGGGTCGGTAAAATTACCCGCCAAATCGAGGTATGTAAGATTGGTAGCATAATAAAAACGAAAAACCGCTAACGAGCTACTAGAGAGTGTTGTACCTGTATTCATAATCAAGTGAGCATAACTCTGGCTACCTGGCACGGGAGGTTGCGGCACGGTTCCATTAATTTGTAGCGTAGTAAGATAATCTGATTTTTTGTCGATGTATGTTATAGGTTCAGTATCAAAATCACAATACACTTCCAATTTTACACCCACATATACAATCTCTGGGCTTACAACAGTAGAAGTTCCACCATCGTAACTTAGGGTAATTGTATATTTGCCTGTAGCGATAGTGCTTGGGAGTGAAAACTCTAATGATTCAGCTGTTGCTGTAAAATTCGTGATTGTCGTAGAACCAAATTTTACACTTTCTACAAGGTTCATGTTTGCACCATTCACAATAACAGATTGGCCTTGTTTAAGGAAAGTTGGCCAGCTACCCGCCTTAGGCATTGGGATGTCAATAACAAATCCTGCTTTAATTACCATGGAAGATTCAACACCATCCTTAAAATAATAAAAACTTAGATCGTTGTTGGCATCTTTACTAAAAGGAACTTTCACGATGATGGCAGATGCCTCTTTGAACTCAACGATGGCTTCGTGTGTGCCAAACATGACTTTAGATACCACATCGAGGTTAGAACCTTCTATTACTAGATTTGCATTTACAAGTGCTGTATTAGGTACGCTTGAGCTCACAACAGGTGTTGGATAAGAAACGCTTAATTCTTGCGTAGTAACAACTTCGTTTCCAGCAGAAGTAACCAAACGGATCGCGCCATTTTTTGCAGCAGCCGGCACGCGGAGTACCAATTCACCACTATTTATTTTGCGGTAAATATCACAAGCAGTACTCCCGATATAAGCTGTTTTTACAAAATTTAGGTTTTCTCCCTTCACAGTAACCAAACCCATTACAGGCGAGCTACTCGGAGAAAAAGACTCTACCATTGGCTTCGCACTGAGGATTTCCTCAACAGATTTATCAATTTCAACTTTTTGGCAGGAACTAAAAGCTGCCAAGATGCCCCATACAAAGAGCCAATATTTGTTATTTAGAATATTTAATTTCTTTTTCATTTGAGATATTTTTAAAGCAACTGACTCACTAAATACATCCAACTAATTCTGTGCATTCAATCTTTCTGAATACCTGCGGGAAATAAATTCCCGCAGGTATTAGCTAAATTCAGTTGGCATTCTTATCAACCGATATGTCTAGTAACCGTAATTTTGAGTAATTGCCGGATTTAAGTCTATCTCAAACTGAGGGATAGGTAACAACAACTGCCACTCATTCAAATCGTTTGTCTTGAATGAAGGGTGGATAGGGTCATTGTATTGAAATTCCGCGCGAAAATGTTGGTTCATTACAGTTATAGCTCTTTTTGTGCGTAGCAGATCAAACCATCTTTTGTTCTCGAAAGCAAACTCCAAACGTCTCTCGTTCTCCAACGCAAGACGAAAACCAAAAGGAGTATTCACATTTGTTAGAACTATCGCACTGAGACCAGCACGTTGATGCACTTGATTCAATAAATCGAGTGTTTCATCTGATGGGCCATCGAGATCATTTGTAACTTCAGCTAACATGAGAAGTACATCTGCATAACGAATAATTGGCCAGTCGTTTTCTGCATCCAATGCTGTGGTTACTGTAGAAAGGTATTTTTTGATATAAGAATCAACTACGACCTTCCCAGATTTACCGAAATACGATTCACCCATCGAAACATCTTTACGGGTATCGCCAGCTTCGTAGGCAATTCCTAATGATTGTGTTGGATAGTTATAACCCAAGCCATTGCCATTCACAACATAGTTGTCGCTCGATTTTGGCGCAAACCAGTTTGCGAATGGAGAACCTAAACCCACACTGCCCGACTTGTAGCGAACTGCGAAAAGTATTTCATTATTGTACTCATTCGTAGTGCTAAATACAGATGCGTAAGTTGTTTGCAACGCAAACTTTGTTGACTCCTTAATTGATGTTAACAAAGCTTTTGCATCCGATAAATCATTACCCGAACGACGAGTAATATATACCTCAGCCAATTCAGCTTGTGCTGCATACTGAGACAATCGACCTTCTTCGGCAGTAATTACATCTTGGGGCAAGTTACCATCAGCAGCAGCCATCTTAAGGTCTTCCACAATAAAATCATACACAGCAGCTTCCGATTGACGTTCGTACGATTTAGCTTCTTCACCAGTTATTCTCGTGTCAATGATAAACACCGCACCAAATAAGCGAACCAACCGGAAGTATGAAAATGCCCTTAAAAAACGGGCCTCAGCTTCGTAACGATTCTTTAGTGCTGGGTCGGTCACTACATCTATACGATCTAATATTGTGTTAGCCATTGCAATGGTATGGTACGCTGCTCTCCAGTATTTTTCCACATAAATATTCTGAGAGTTTTGCACAAAACGATCAAGTTCCCGCATAGGTAAGTCCTGACTTTCACTTGAGCTTGCATTCATATTTGTATTGTCTGAGCGGTTTTCGGTAACTAACCACTCATATTGCATTAACGATTGCAAACTGTTGTAGGAGCTAATTACGGCCAAGTTGATTTCTTGGTCGTTTTTGTAAAAAACACCTTCACCGATTTCTGATTTCGGTTGCAGATTTAGGCTGTCCTCACATGCACCAAAAGAAAGTATGGTACAGAGAGCTGCTGCCCAAATCATATTATATCTTAATTTATTTGTCATCTTCGTAGAATATAACATTAGAATTTAATATCGAGTCCCAAAGTGATTGTACGCACAAGTGGATAAGCACCACGTTGGTAACCATCTATTAGTGGCGAGGCATAATTCGACGTGGTATTTACAGCTTCGGGGTTAATCCCGATGTAATCATCAGCCATAAAATACAAAAGGTTCTGTGCCGAACAATACATACGCAATTTTGACAACCCAATTTTCTTCGATATTTTTTTAGGAAGTGTATAACCCAACAAGACATCACGAAGTACTACGTAGGAAGCGTCACGAATTAAGTAATCTGTCAACAACCAATCACGACCAAGTTTTTCACGAGGTGCGGTAGCTGCAAAACCTTCGCTAAACCACCGGCCATCAACCAATTCTTTTTGTAAATAACGCATCTCTGTATAGTAACCGTCACCGTAGAATATTTTTGCACCTTGTGAACCCTGAAACATAAAGCTCAAATCAAAGCTTTTGTATTCAAAGTTGTTAGAAAAACCCCAATTGAATTTAGGGAATGGGCTACCGAGAGTTACACGGTCGTCAGCATCGATTTTATTGTCGTTGTTTGTATCTGCCACACGAATACCACCCACTGCATCGTCGTTGCTATGAGGGTTTGCAGCCAATTCAGCAGAAGTTTGCCAAACACCGATCATTTTATAACCGTAAAATTGGATAGAAGATTCGCCAACTTTTGCCAAGTATTGCTCGCTACGTTCGCCTACGCTTATGAATTGAGACTCACCCCCCAAAGACAAAAGTCTGTTAGAGTTTGCAGAGATATTGAAGCTACTCTTCCAAGAAAAATCCTTTGAGCGAATATTAAAAGTTGAAAACTCTAGTTCAAAACCCTTATTTTCAACATTCCCCACGTTGTTCCAAAATTTCTCATAGCCTGTATAACCTGCTACGTTTTGTTTAAGCAACAACTGATTAGTTGTAGAGTAATAATAATCTAATGACATCGTGATTCGGTCGTTTAATACCCCCAAATCCAATCCGCCATTATACTCTGTACTCTGTTCCCAGCTAATAGCAGGGTTTGCTAATACAGTACCAGTCTGGCCGACACCAGCTGTTACAGTACCATTTCCTGCTCCCAGGGAATAATTAGACGGATACAAACGGTTAACGTGTGCATAGTTTTCGATGTCGTTGTTTCCGCTAACACCCATACTAAGACGCAACTTTAGTTTGTTCACTTTATCTTTCAAACTAGCGAAGAAATTTTCGTCAACCACATTCCAACCAAAAGATACAGATGGAAACCAGCCCCATTTGTTTTGAGGACCAAAAAGAGAAGAACCATCCGTACGTAAGGCTACAGAAAACATGTACTTGTTGTCGTAGGCATAATTGATTCGGCCTAAATACGAAGTAAGGGCAACTTCTTCGAGAGATGTATATGTCTGTTTTGCATCAATAATTGTGGCTGCATTCAATGTCTCAATATAATCCGTTGGAAAGTTCGTGCCATACACGCCAGCCGTGTGGGTATTCGTACGCTGTTGGGTAAAACCGGCAAGGGTTGTGAATGAGTGTTTACCAATATCAAACGTATAGTTCAATGTATTTTCGTTCAATAAATCTACAATGAGACGATCGTCGTTTTCCCCGTAGTTTTGGCCAGTTTTATCTGCATAAACATTTCTATATGCGTGGTTGTTTCTGTAATTCA
>JBDKHP010000037.1:0-5922 GCA_039797645.1 Bacteroidota bacterium | reverse complement strand
AAACGGCGTTTCAGTTTTAGATTTTCGAATTAATGCCCGCATATATAGCGTGCAAAGTTAACATAACAAGCTTAGAATTACCAAGCAAAGTCCCTATTACTATTGGTTTAGGTGCATTCTTTAATACCCAATTAATTTTAGTTTAACCTCTAGGGTTTACATTTGCAGCCTAATAGCAATTTCATGCAGAAAGATTTTCACCACGCCGTTACGTATTTGGTAGCAAGGCTGGCAGGTTTTCCCGCAAATGAAGCCCAAATTGTAGCAACAAGCGCCCAGTACGTGGACGATGCCGCCACAGAGGGTTCTATTCGCTTTACCGATGGTACCAAATTCGATTTTCACGCATCGGCACACAAAGATCTGGATCGGCGCAATTTCCGAGAAATGCAAAACCGTAAGGTGTGGATACCTTTCCATTTTTTACCAGGGAACAACAACACCAAAGAAAAGAGCAAACTCAATAAATACATCCCCTACAAAAAACGGCTTGTGTGTCGCAAAAACAGTCCAGTGGCGCGGCGGATGATGCAGGAGGTGTGTAAGATGCGCCAAGAACCATGGGCCTTGCATCTTTTGGGCATTTCCTTGCACGTGTTTGTAGATACTTGGGCGCACCAAGATTTTGTAGGGAAAATATCGCGCCACAACAACGTGCGCTTACTCGACAAAGCCTACCAGCCCGACCTGAGTAGTGTGGGCAAACTCAAACGATATTTTACCGAAAATTTTGATGCAGCAAAAGGACTATTTATTCGGGGCGTGCTGCCTTTGGGCCATGCTGCGGCTTTGGCCAACCCCGACTTACCCTATCTCAAATGGGCCTATATGCGAAAAGACGAGATTCATTTGCGCAACAATCCCGAAGAGTTTACCGAAGCCGTGTGTCAAATGTTTCGTTGGCTAAAGGCCTACCGTGCCGATCGGCACAAGCCCGAATCTGAAGAAATGCCCAATTCTCTGATAGAGAAGTTTTACCATTATTTTAGGTTTTTTGAAAGTCCGTCGGCAGAATTGCGCCACAAGTGGTGGTGCGAACTGATAGAATCTGGCGAATTTGGTATTAACGACTGCATCTCGTATGCCGAAAAAGGGAGTGAATCGTGGCTTTGGGCGGCTTTGGGCGACACGGACTTGAGGAAGTCTAAAAGCTTGGAATTAGAAAAACCTCCGTATTTTAACCACACACACTGGAAGTTGTTTCACGATGCGCTGAAGGTGCATCGGTATCAGATTTTGCATTTGGTGTTGCCGCGTTTTGGAATAATCGAATATTTGTAAGCAGGTTGACCCTTACGGGCTGCAGATTAGAATGTTGAGGTCTAGTCCCTAAATTGTTGCGATACCCTTATGTCTTTTTGTCTGGTACAAATACCAAGACTTTTGCATTATTTAAAATTTTATTTTTTTAGGAATATATATTTTTTTTATGATATTCTCATTTAATTATTCCCAATAGTATGTTTTTTTTATAGCCCGAAGACATACAATCTTAGCTACTCTGCAAAAAATAGAGGCTTGGTTTTTTACTTGTTCTAAAAGATTTAATTAACTTAGTGCAACCAAATTTAGTAGATAACCACAACAGATTAGTAAAGATGAATTTACACGAATACCAAGGCAAATCGATACTGCGTGGATACGGAGTGAGTGTTCCGATAGGGATGATTGCCGATACCCCAGAAGAAGCTGTAAAGGCTGCACGCGAAGTGTCAGCGAAAACAGGCATTGAAACTTGGGCCATTAAAGCTCAGATACACGCTGGCGGACGTGGTAAAGGTGGTGGTGTGAAAATCGCCAAAAACCTTATGGAAGTAGAGAAGTTTGCCAAACAAATTCTCGGTATGACTTTGGTGACACACCAAACTGGCCCCGAGGGTAAGGAAGTACACAAAGTACTGGTAGAACAAAGTATCTATTACCCGGGCGAAAGCACCATTGAAGAATATTATATGAGCGTGTTGCTGAACCGGAATACGGGTCGGAATATGATTATGTATTCGTCTGAGGGTGGCATGGACATAGAGAAAGTGGCCGAAGAAACTCCAGATAGAATCTTCTTCGAGGAAGTTGATCCGGCGGTGGGAATTCAAGCATTTCAGGCGCGTAAAATTGCGTTTAACTTGGGGCTTTCTGGCAAAGCTTTTAAGGAAATGACCAAGTTTGTGGTCTGTTTGTACGATGCGTATGTAGGCTCGGATGCAGCCATGTTTGAGATTAATCCGGTCTTTAAAACTTCTGACAATCTGGTGTTTGCGGCAGATGCTAAAGTCTCAATAGACGATAACGCCCTTTACCGCCATAAGAACTATGCCGAGATGCGCGATATTTCTGAGGAAGCACCTGCGGAAGTAGAGGCTGGCAAATATGGCCTCAATTTCGTGAAGCTTGAAGGAAATGTGGGTTGTATGGTAAACGGTGCTGGTTTAGCAATGGCCACGATGGATATTATTAAACAATCGGGTGGCGATCCGGCAAACTTTTTGGATGTTGGTGGTTCTGCCAATGCTGAAACCGTGGAAGCTGGTTTTCGTATTATTCTTAAAGACCCGAACGTAAAAGCGATTCTGCTCAATATTTTTGGCGGAATTGTACGTTGCGACAGGGTTGCTGCGGGTGTGGTGGAAGCCTACAAAAAAATTGGCGATATTAAGATCCCTGTGATTGTTCGCTTGCAAGGCACGAATGCCGCTGAGGGTAAAAAGCTTATCGACGATTCTGGACTTAAAGTGCATTCGGCCATTACCTTACAAGAGGCGGCTGATATTGTTCGGGAGGTGATTTAACGAAATAATAAACTATAAAAAAAGGCTCAATCTGTAGATTGAGCCTTTTTTTTTGTTGGGTAATACGCATTATAAATTGTCGAAAAAATTGAGGAAATCCATCAACTTGTTCACCATGTTTGTAGAGCCTGTGTAAAAAGCTACGCGCTGGTGTAGGGCCGTGGGCTTTATGTCCAGAATACGGTTGTAGCCGTCGGTTGCAATGCCGCCTGCTTGTTCGGCAAGTAGGGCGATTGGGTTGCATTCGTACAATAGGCGGAGTTTTCCTTCGGGATTCTTCTCGGTTGGTGGATAGATATAAATACCGCCTTTGAGTAAATTGCGATGAAAATCTGAGACCAACGAACCGATGTACCGCGAGGTGTACGGACGGTTGGATTTTGGGTCGGACTCTTGGCAATGTTTGATGTATTTCTTTACGCCGACTGGGAATTTTACGTAATTGCCCTCGTTTACGGAGTAAATACTGCCGTCTTCGGGGGTTTTTATATTGTGGTGCGAGAGGCAGAATTCACCGATAGATGGGTCGAGGGTGAAGCCGTGTACGCCGTGGCCTGTGGTATATACCAACATGGTCGATGATCCGTAAATTACATAGCCAGCCGCAATTTGTTTGGTGCCTTCTTGCAAAAAGTCGTTGATGTCGGGCATTGTGCCCCTTTCTGAAATGCGGCGGTAGATGGAAAATACGGTGCCAATGGATACATTGACGTCGATATTGGATGAGCCGTCGAGGGGGTCCATCGTTACGATGTACTTGCCTTCTTTGGCGAGGTAGGTGTCGAAGGCGATGAGTTCGTCGTTCTCTTCGGAGGCAATTCCGCATACTTCGCCACTCGAAAGTAGGGTGCGGATGAAAATCTTGTCGGCAAAGACATCTAGGATTTTTTGGTCTTCGCCTTGTATGTTGGTTGCGCCACTTTCGCCTATGATATCGACCAGGCCAGCTTTGCTTACTTCGCGTTGTACGAGTTTGGCTGCTATACCTATGTGGTGTAGCAAGCGCGAGAGTTCGCCTTTGGCGTAGGGAAACTCTCGTTGCCGTTCAATTATATACTCGTTGAGTGTTTTTACATTTGCAATTTTCATTTCTGCACTTGGTTGTATGGTTTATAGATTCTCAAATGTAACAATTAAGCCCGGAAATTTTCAGAATAATTGATTTGGCTACTGTTTTGGGGTAGAATAGAGATGGAAAATGGGTGAATAACGCAAAACAAGTGGTGTTTCTATTTGTTGGGGGTGTTATAAATGTAATTTTTTATGGAATAATTCACAGAAAGTGTATTTTTTACACTTTTTACGTGGGTGCATTTGTTGGTATTTTTGCGGCAAATGCGCCACATGGCCGCAGGCCAACTGTTCTTTTTGCCCTGGGTACTTACGGCGTTGCAGATGGTGCAGTAGCCCCAACTAGCCCGGATAGCAGCGGTAGCCCACAGCGGCGTGATGCGGTGTCAGCAAGCTGATGCAATTCGACTGAAATGCAAAGGTTTCCAGTTGATTTCGCTCCCGAACGCGAGGACTACAAGCGAATAGCCGGCAGCAGCCGCCTAAAATAGTGTTGGGCCTCCGCTCCTAATCTTTATTTTTAATCTTTATATTTTGTCTTATTTTTTTTTACCCAACTTGGCTTTCGGCTTTGGTGGTTTTCTGGTTTCGAGCTTGGTTTTGTGTACCCTTGGAGGTGGGGCAAATACAAGGCTTTTGTTGGAATGAATTGCTAGATAGGCTGTTTTTTTGTTTTTTTAACGTTCCAAACACCTGTTTACTGTAGTTTAATGGGGCTGCAAACTGTCTTAATAATTGGGTAGGTGGTTTATAGTTTATTACATTTGCCCCGACATTTTTTAACTCGGTTATCCAGTCGGTTTAGGTATTGCTTTGGGCAAAAAGAGTTTTCGGAGTTCAAATACAAAATTAAAATCAAACAAGATGTGGCAGTTTATCGCGAAGGTAATTTTGCGTAATCGGATAGTGATCTTGGTTTCCATTGGGTTGTTGGCAATCTTTATGGGATACAAGGCGTCTTTTTTACAGATGGAATATGCCCAGGCAACGATGTTGCCTGAGAATGATTCGGTATCGGTTGTATATCAGAAGTTTAAGGAGAAGTTTGGTTCTGATAGAGGTATCATGATTGTGGCGGTGAAAGATTCGAGTTTTTTTGAACTGAATAAGGTTCGAGCTTGGATGCAAATTCGGGATTCGATTGCTCATTTGCCAGGTATTGCGAGTGTGATGACGGTATCTAATTTGCAAAATATATTCAAAGATACGCTTACCAATAGCTTTATGCTGAAGCCTTTGCTGAGCCACCAGCCAAATTCGCAGGCTGAGGTGGATTCGCTTAAAGCTGTTGTGGAAGGGCTGCCTTTTTACGAAGGACGCTTGTTTAATAGCGAGGCGCACCTTTATTTAATGGGGGTGCTTATTGAGAACGATGTGCTTCAGAGTAAGACTCGGGAAGATCTTGTGGGCGAAATTGTGAAACTTACCAAGGAAAAGATGGCGCCTTTTAATTCGGAGCTTCATTTTTCGGGTTTGCCTTATATACAGACGGTTACGGCGCAAATGGTGCGCCATGAGGTGATGCTCTTTATGTTGCTGGCTACGCTGATTACCTTGGGTATTATGTATTTCTTTTTCCGCTCGGGGAAAGCGATATTTTTTGCGTCGATTGTCGTTACGGTGGGGGTGTTGTGTGCGTTTGGGTTCATGGTGCTTATGGGCTATAAAATGACGATTCTTACGGGGGTTATTCCGCCGCTTCTGATCGTGATTGGGATTCCGAACTCTGTGTTTCTGCTCAATAAATACCATACTGAATACCTTACGCATGGCGACAAACGTACGGCGCTTATTGTGGTGATTCAAAAAATTGGTAAAGCGACGCTACTCACCAACCTTACGACTGCGGCTGGTTTCGTGACATTTATCTTTACCGAGAGCCATATCCTCAAACAATTTGGGATTGTTGCTACGGTGAATATTATCGGTATGTTTTTGTGGTCGCTGATGCTGATCCCGATACTTTTCAGTTTGTACCCACCGCCTAGCGTGAAAAATGTGAAGCATTTGGAGCGGAAATCTATCCGACGGGGCGTGGAGTGGTTGGTAAACATTGTGCTGAATT
>JBDKHP010000036.1:0-3988 GCA_039797645.1 Bacteroidota bacterium | reverse complement strand
GGCAAAATGATAGTTTATACAGAGGGCTATGCACGCCCCAAAGCGTCGTACTACGCAACTTCAAACGGATCCTGCAAGGATGTGGACGTGATTGTACTGATTGATTCGTGGAGTGCTTCGGCCTCGGAGATTGTGTCGGGTGCGATTCAAGACAACGACCGAGGGATGATTGTGGGTCGGCGGTCGTTTGGCAAGGGTTTGGTACAAGAGCCAAGCTTTTTTCGGGATGGGTCGCAAATACGGCTCACAGTGGCGCGTTACTACACTCCAACGGGAAGGTGTATTCAGAAATCGTACAAAAATGGCACGGATGCGTATTACCACGAACTTTCTGACAGGGCTGAAAGTGGCGAGATGGAAAACGAAAGCACCAAAAAAATGCCAGATTCTCTGAAATTTACAACCCCAAAAGGTAAAATAGTGTACGGCGGTGGCGGAATTACCCCCGATGTGTTTGTGCCGATTGACACCACGGCCAATACCGATTACTTGTTTCGGTCTATCCGCGAAGGGCTTATTTACCGTTTTTCGTTGCAATATACCGAGCAAAACCGCACAAAATGCGAGCAGATGCCGGGTTACAAACAGTTGCAAGCTTACTTACAAACCCAGAATTTGCTGAACCAATATGTGGCTTTTGCTGCCTCTAAGGGGCTGGTTGCCAACTGGAAAGAGATAGGCATTTCCAAAAAGGTAATCGAAACCCAAGTGCAGGCATACATTATCCGCAATTTCTTCGACGACAAAGGCTTCTACCCTGTGTTGAACCAAATAGACGAAACCTACCTTAAAGCGTTGCATATTGCCGAAAGCAGTGAGCATCTAAGCAAAAAGTAATTCGCACAAGGCTAAGAAAACACAAAGGGCGGCTCAGATTGAGTCGCCCTTTGCATTATAATAGAAATCGGAACACTAGCCCAGGGAGCTAATACGCTCGAGTTGCTCCACGTCTAATAAACGAATGTGCCGCCCTTCTACGGTAATTACACCTTCCATCGTAAAATTAGAGAGCGTACGAATGGCGTTAGAAGTTGTCATGTTCGATAGGTTCGCCAAGTCCTCCCGCGAGAGTAAGGCATTGAGCGACATGCCATCGTCCGTAAGCCCGTAGGTATCTTTCAGGAAGAGCAGCGATTCGGCCAAGCGGCCACGAATGTGTTTTTGGGTAAGCGTCACGGTGCGCGTGTTCGAAAAGCCCAACTCCATAGCAAACGACCGAATAATGCGTAGCGCAAACTCGCCGTTGCGTTTCACCAAGCTAAAAAGAGCCTCGCGTTCAATTATGCAAATGGAACAATCGTCTATCGCCACAGCCGAAAAATTGTAGCAATCGTCGGCAAACAAAGCCCTGTAGCCAATAAAACCCACCGGTTTCACCAAGCGTACAATCTGCTCCCTGCCCCCAACACCTTCCTTAAAAACCTTCACCTTCCCTGCCGAAAGACACACCAGCCCCAACGGACGGTCGCCTTCTTTGTAGATCAGATCGCCGCGTTTGTAGTGAGCACAAATATGATGTTTGCCTACCAATTCCTTTTCTTCGTCTGGCAGATCAAAAAAAATCGACCTTTTGTTGTCCAAGCAATTAATACACCTAGCCCGTTTCGCCATAAAATATGTTTTACAAGTATGTTTTACAACAGGCAAATATAGTAAAACAATCAGTATAGCTGAATTTTGTTGTGAATAAAAAAACAGGCCACGCCCCAAGCCTTAATCCCGATAAAGCACTGAATCAATAGCCCCAAGCGCATCCAGTGCCGACATCGGCAAGCCCAAATGCGGTGGTTTAATCGCAAAATCCTGCGGGTTGATACGCAACGCCCAAGCCCCATGTTGGTACATCAGTTTTCGTGTCTTTGCCCGAATACTCTGTACATGCGGCCCCGAACCGATTTCTATAGCCACAATTTTCAGCCCTGTATTACGCAACAAAAACGACTGATAAAGAGCATCTTGTGCCCTACTACGAGCCTCCAAATACGTATTGTCCCGAAACATATACACATTTGGCCGAGCCACAGCCCCACAATGCTTGCAGCGCGGAAGCACACCCAAGGCCAACCCCTCCAGAATCGCTTCAGCCTCCTGTTCATTTGGCCAAATATCGCCCCCGCAAGGCACACTACACTGCCACCAAAACAGCGAACCGTGCAAATCGCGCAAGCGATCTGGCGCAAAACCGGCTTTAAGAAATTGCCCATCTACGTTCGAGCTGAGCACAAAAGCATCCAGCCCCAAACGCGCAATCCATTTCCGCAAAATACCAAAACCCTCATGGGGCACAGTATGGGAATAATCGCGCATTCGTGCCGCCAAACTCGCCCACAACGCCAAAGGCTCTGCAACCAAACGCGCCGGATTCATTCGCTCAAAAACAGATTCCTCCCCACCGTCCTCCAGCTGCGCCCAATAACCGCCCGTACTCCGAAAATCGGGCAAACCACTGTCAACGCCCATTCCCGCCCCCGCCAAAATCACCAGCGCATCCGCCTCCCGAAGTTTGGCAGCAATAGCCTCAAAAACCAATGAATTATCCATATTTCACACATAAGGATTTTACAAACACACACAAACTTAGCCCAAAAAAACCAGCCGAAAACGAAAAAAAAGAATAAAATAAGGATAAGGAGCTGTAGCCCAACAAAATTTGTAAAGGCGGCTACCGGCTCTTGGCTGTAGTCCTCGCAACGGGTACGCTATCAGTTGGCCGCTTGTTTTTTTCAATTTGGCGGCAGTACGAATGGCCGCTCCACACGTGCTGTGGGCTACTTGCCGCGATCCGGGCTAGTTGGGACGCCGCGCCGTTTCAAACGCCGTAGTCACGCTTGGCCGAAACTTTGCTTTGGCCTGTGGCCATGAGGCTTATTTCTAACATCCCCATTGGGCGAGTTCAGCTTATAATAGCGAATACACTTAGGCACTTATTTGTGATTCTTGGCAATAAATCGCACCGTATAGAGAATTGAACCAATAGCTATCTAATTTTCATAAATTGGCTAGAAAAACATCCCAAATTATTTTTACATTGTTGGGCAAAATACAACAACCAAGCCCTAAAAACAGGCTATCAGCTAGAACGACAAGTAACTTATTATCAACACAATGAATAAATATATTGCATTTTTGCTAATGTTAAGCACCGCCAACGTATTCGCACAGTGTAAAGTAACACTCAGTAGCAAACAAAACCAGAACCGCAGCATCACCATAAGCTACGAAAAAGATACCCCCGGAAGCTGTTGTGTGTACATCGAGTTCAAAAATTTGTCTAATGCCAATATCCCATTAAAAAAATACCTTATTCAAAATTCGCGCGGCACGCTACTTACACTACAACCGCTAGATTCCAAACTAAGTATTTTCAGTTCGTACTCCTACAAAACCGTTCAAGGCATTCCCGATCCTAAAGTAGATTCGTCTTTTGTGTATGCTTTGCCTTTTACCCCCAACACAGTCGTAGAAGCACGGGATTTAAAGAATTTCGGCAGCACATTTTTAAACCGCGAAGAGCCAAAAAATTGGCGGGCATTGCAATTTATTCGCTCCAAACCCGATACTATTTGTGCAATTCGGAAGGGAATTGTTGTCGAAATTATCGACAAATCTGCTATGGATACCACAAAAAACGACATCATCACAAGCCACCACACTACCATAAAGATCGAACACGAAGACGGTACTTTTGCTAGCTATACGGGTTTCGATAAAGATAAAATATTTGCAGAATTAGGAGAAGAAATATTGCCAAACCAAGCGTTGGGTGTATTGGTTCAGACCAATAAGGAGGGAACGTATCAGCTTCGGCTTACAGTCATTTACCTTACAGAAGAGCTTACAGAAGACGACAAAAGACGGAATAGATTGGTATCAATGGCCTACATAAACCCGTTTTTTCAAACTTCTGTAGGAGTCGTACAATTGGTTGAGAAAACCAAGTATATCACCTCTATTTCCGAAGACCTAATTGTAAAAGAGTTGAGTAAAA
>JBDKHP010000035.1:0-5517 GCA_039797645.1 Bacteroidota bacterium | reverse complement strand
TTCGGGTCTGCCACTCAGCGATGCAGGATTCGTAAAAACCGACGAAGGTTGTCAAGTAATTGGTTTTCCCGAAATCTTCGCCATTGGCGATACAGCCGACATCATAGGCCCCGATTGGGCTGCCAAACAAGGACATACGGCTGAGGTAATGGCTTCGGTGGCGGCTTTTAACGCACACCAACATAATCTGGGTAGCGCAACACGCAAGACCTACACGCAACACGTCAGTATTTTGTGCATCATGGATTCGGGCGACGGTGCAGCTGTGGTGTCGCGCAACAACACTTCGGAGAAAATGTTCATGTTACCCATTGTTGGGCATTGGCTCAAAAAAGCGTGGGGTTTTTACTACAAAAACTCCAAACTCAAACGAATTCCACGTATTCCCGGATTGTAAGCAAAATTCTGATATTAAACACCTTAGAAGATGGAAAACACCACATATACTGCCTTATACGACAGCAGGGACAAAGAAATTCTGAAAATTGCAGAAGATTCTCTCGACCCTAAATTAGACCGTGTGAACGAGATTGTAGCTTATTGCAAAGAAGCTGGAATCACGAATTTGGGTATTGCCAATTGCACAGCATTCAACCGCGAGGCCAGTAGTTTAGAATTATTCTTGCAGCAGAACGGATTCACTGTATCGAAAGTTAATTGTAAATTGGGGCGTGTTCCGTTCAACGAACTCGTACCAGATTACAAAGGTGTGTCGTGTAACCCGGCTGGCCAAGCAAAATACCTTGAAGATGCTGGTACTGAATTAAATATAATGATGGGTTTGTGTCTTGGTCACGATATGATTTTTAATTCAAAATCGGCTGCACCTGTTACGCCACTAATCGTGAAAGACCGAAAACACAAGCACCATTCGTTAAAAACTTTCGAAACCATTCAGGAAAATTAAGAACTAAATTCTAAACCCATGTTCATTGCCCTAATTGTTGTAGGAGTCGTAGTCGTTGGCTTTTTGGTGCTACTCTATTTTAGCTTCAGACAGCTCAAAAAAATGCCCGTTGTGGCAGACCACGAAAGAATAAAGACGCTCATGCTGGCAAATTTCGACCAGCAAACCCGAAAAGGTATAGCTGTCGTAGATTTTTGGGCACCTTGGTGCGGCCCTTGCAAAATGATGGGACCTATCTTAAACGAACTTGCCGATGCAGTTGACGGTAAAGTAACGATTGGCAAAGTGAATGTAGATAACGAAATGGGGCTTGCCCAAAGATTTCAGGTGCGGAATATCCCAACTTTGCTCATGCTCAGAAACGGAGAAGTTGCGCACAGATTTACGGGCATAAAATCTAAAGATTTTCTATTGCAGCAAATTCAAGAACTGTTGTAATTGCCTCAAATCATGTTGCAAAACACACGATATAAGCATTGGTTCAATATTAATATGTACTAAATTTGAAAATTCCAGAATAGTCACAAAAATTGAAACAAACAATATACGCATGAATACAGAAGAAATTCAAATTCGTTACTCCCTATTAGCCGAAGACACTTGCTGCCTTTCCTGCGGTGGCGCAATTAATTACTCCAAGGCGCAAGTGGGCGAAATTTGTGCCGATCTGGGCAGTGGCCGTGGCACCGACGTGCTTCGTCTGGCCGAAGAAGTGGGCGAAACTGGTTTTGTATATGGCATCGACGTATCCGACGGAATGTTGCAAAAAGCCGAAAAGAACGCCGAAAAATTGGGCGTTACGAACGTAAAATTTGTAAAATCGGAGTTGGAGGCCATTAAAATCCCTGATGACACAGTAGATTTACTCATCTCGAACTGCACAATAAACCATGCAAGCAACAAACAAGCTGTATGGAACGAAATCGCCCGTATCCTTAAAAAAGGCGGTCGTTTTGTGGTGAGCGACATTTATTCGCTTACCGAAGTCCCCGAAATCTACCGCAACGACCCACAAGCTGTGGCCGAATGTTGGGCGGGATCTACCACCAAAGAAGATTATATGGCAACGCTCTCCCAAGCTGGTTTCAAAGACATTGAAATTCTGGAAGATAGTGCGCCTTACCCAAAAGGGCAAATCGAAGTTTGTAGCTTCACCATTGCCGGAAAGAAAAAATGCTGTGACTAATTTTTTTTCAACATAAACTCAAATAAGTATGAAATCATTAGTAAAAACAAAAAAGAAAGCTGACAAAAAAGTGGCTCAGTGCTGCGCAAAAAACTCAAAAAATGTAATGGGTTGTCACGACTAAAAACCTCGGAATCTGGCGATTAAGCCAGATTCCACTTTTTACTCTTTTCCTCATCACCACACACCACATGGAATACTCGAAACACAATATATTCTCGAAGATCGCAGATTCGGAGAGTTATTTTTTGCTAAACCCACTCTCGGGGCAAGCTGATATTTTAGAACCCGAAGAGGCGCGGAAATATATAGACAAACAAATAAGCCGAACAGACGATTACTTGGAAAAGGGCTACCTCGTAGATCCGAAGGAAGAAGCCAAACTTTTCCGCCAGAAATACCTCGATTTTATCGACGAACGCGACAGCGATGAGGTACAGCTTTTTTTCACACCTTGGTACACCTGCAATTTCGATTGTTCGTACTGTTTCCAAGACGAATACACCAACCCACACGAAAAGGTAGCGACAGAAGTAATAGACGCTTTTTTTCAGTATATCGACACCAAATTCGCAGCACGCAAGAAATATATCACCATTTTTGGAGGCGAACCCCTCCTAAATACACCCGATAAACGCGAAACCCTCGAACGCATCATTGCGGGAGCAAATGCCCGGAATTTGGATATTGCCGTGGTGACCAATGGCTACAATTTGGTCGATTTTATCGGCCTGCTACAAACGGCCAACGTCCGCGAAATTCAAGTAACCTTAGACGGTACCAAAAATACCCACGACGCCCGCCGAATGCTCCGAGGCGGCGCTGGTAGTTTCGAACGCATTGCGGCAGGTATCGACGCGCTGATTGCCAACCAAATACCGCTAAACTTACGCATGATTGTGGACAAAGACAACGTGGCAAACCTCGTAGATTTGGCCGATTTTGCCATTGCCCGTGGTTGGACACAAAGCCCCTATTTCAAAACTGCATTGGGCAGAAATTACGAGCTACACCACTGCCAAACGAACAACACACGCCTGTTTTCGCGCATCGAAATGTACCAAACCATATACAATTTGGTAAAAGAATACCCCCAAATTCTGGAATTCCACAAACCCTCATTCTCCATAGCCAAGTTTATTTTCGAGAACGGCGAACTGCCGAATCCCTTGTTCGATTCTTGCTCGGGCGCGAAAACTGAGTGGGCATTCGATTACACCGGCCGCGTCTATTCCTGCACCGCAACCGTCGGCAACGAAGGCGATGCGTTGGGCACTTTTTACCCTACAATCGAACTCAAACAAGATTTGGTAGAAGAGTGGGAAGAACGCGACGTACTTTCAATAGACCAATGCAAAACCTGCAACGTGCGCTTGGCTTGCGGCGGTGGCTGTGCTGCAATTGCGAAAAACCGAACAGGTAAACTACACGCCCCAGACTGCCGCCCAATCACAGGCTTGCTAGAATTGGGTATCGCGCTATACGCATCGCAAGAATAAACGAAACACACTAGAAGAATTTCACAAATTTACCGATAAAAACGGACAAAATTCTCGAAAAATGAAAGAAATTACGCAAAATGAATTTGAACAAGAAGTATTAAATGCTGGCAAAGTAGCCGTCGATTTTTACTCAACCGAATGCCCTCCCTGTGAAGCTTTGGCGCCAAAATTTGAAGGTCTTGCCGATATTTATGGCGAAGACATCAAATTCGTAAAAGTCTTCAGACAAGGAAACCGAGAACTTGCCGACAAATATGAGATTAAAGGCTCTCCGACTGTTATTTTTTTCGATAACGGACAATTAGTGGGCGACAAACTTTCGGGTGGAATCAAACGCTCCGAAATGATACAAAACCTAAACCAATTACTACCCACCGAACGCGTAACAGAAATCGAGGCAAAACTAAAACCTGTTGAATCTGAGTACGATGTGCTCATTTTGGGCGGTGGCCCAGGCGGACTCACAGCGGGTTTGTACCTCTGCCAAGCACGCGTAAAAGCCGTACTCGTAGATATAATGCTCCCCGGCGGACAAATAACCACGACCCATAAAATTTCCAATTATCCCGGTTTTATAGAACCCCAACCCGGATTTATGTTGGCGCATTACATGTCCGAACAAACCAAAATTTGCGGGTCTAAATACAAAGTCGCTGTCGATGTTTCCTCCGTAGATCTCTACAACAAAACCATCGTAGTGGACGAATACGAAACCATCCGCGCCAAGAAAATCATCCTAGGTACAGGCGCCTCGCCTCGCTACCTCAACGTACCCGGCGAACGCGAACTCAAAGGCAACGGCATATCCTACTGCGCTACCTGCGATGCAAAATACTTCCACGAGAAAGAAGCCATCATCATCGGTGGCGGAAACACAGCCATCGAAGAAGCCGATTTTATCGCCAAATTCGCCAGCAAAATAACCATCGTGCACCAGTTCGACAAGCTCCAAGCCAACATGGAAGCCCAAGAAAAAGCCTTTGCGAATCCCAAAATTAATTTCCTCTACAACACAGAACCACGTGGTTTTGAGAAAGATGGAGATAACATAATGGTACACACCGAAAACGTAAAGACGGGCGAAAAAAACACACTCAACAGCGACGGCGTATTCATTTTCGTAGGCATGAAACCCAACACCGACCTCTTCACCCCCGATCTCGAAAAAGACGCATGGGGCTACGTAAAAACCAACGAAGACATGCTCACCAACATTCCCGACGTGTACGCAATTGGCGATTTACGCAGCAAAAAATACCGCCAAATAACCACAGCCGTCGCCGATGGCACCATCGCAGCAATCTCCGTCACCAAAGAACTCGACAGTTATTGAGCAATGAATCCACAACTGACAGGCAACAGCTTGTCAGTTTTTTTTGCCCAAACTGCAAAATATTCTGAGCCGCCCGACACACACCTTACAGAAAGCTGCATTCTTGCTGCACCCAAATCCTTATCCAAGCAAGCACAATCCACAAAAATTAAAAAATCACTAGATCCCGACAAAAGTCAGAAACGAAGCATTTGTAATTTTAATATATTGTAAATAAATGAATTACAATCTTTAAATTAAAAAGGTAAAACTATCCACTCAACAAAATAATGTCATTTAAACTCGCCGGTAGATTTGATCGGAGCAAACTGTGCGGCCAAACGACAGCATTGCATTGCGGTTTATTGAAGATTTGGAGATACGTATGTCGGAAATATTTGAATATGATATAGATGCCTTAGATTCTGAGGGGGAAATGGGGATGATGTTTTCGATTTTTTTGTAGATGGCTTTCTGGTAGTTTTCTAAGGGAATTTTGGGCAAAAAAAAAGGCTCACGCTTGAGCCTAACCCTAAACAATCAGTATTCACTATCTACTAACCTAAAAGTTTTGTGTGCCGAGGGCACTATATTGTGTTAAAACACTGTC
>JBDKHP010000034.1:0-3048 GCA_039797645.1 Bacteroidota bacterium | reverse complement strand
TTAACTGCACAAATATAAAAAAGTAAAAAGTTGTGGTTCCTGTCATTCCTTGGTTGTAATGCCAGGCAAAGGGAAGTAAAACATAACATATTATGGTCACCAACTGGATTGCTAAAGTTGTTTTCTGGAGGATTCTGCTCACATAGTAAGAAACACCAAAAGCTAAAAAGCCGATGAAGATAACATAATTGAAAAAGACTGAAAGGTGGTTGAGTTGATTGGTGATTATGGAAAGCATAAGCATAATGAGAGCCGAAAATGTGGTGACATTTACGAGTCTTTCTTCGAAATTGAATTCGCTTGAATTTCCCACTATCGCATCGGTGTAGTTCATGTTGTGGCAGCTAATTAATGAGCGATTATATATTGCGTTCTAAATTTACGAATTGATTTGCTTAATACGCCGATTTTTCGCTACAAATGCAAATTAAAAACGTATTCAGGTCTGAATAGAACACAAAAAAGGCTGTCACAATATGTGACAGCCAAGTATATTTACTTAGAACAATCCTCGTAACCGATTAAGCTTGGCCTTCTGGTTTTGGCAAAAGAACTTTGCGCGAGAGTTTGAGTTTCCCAGTTTTTGCATCAACTTCGATAAGCTTTACTTCGATTTCTTGTCCTTCAGAAAGTACGTCTTTTACTTCTTTAATTCGTTTGTGGTCGATTTCAGAAATGTGTAGAAGCGCATCTTTGCCAGGCATAATTTCGATAAATGCACCAAACTGAACGATAGATTTTACTTTACCTTTATAGATTTTACCAATTTCGGGGACGCCTGCGATACGATCGACTTGAGCTTTTGCTTTCTCAATCGATTCGAGATTTGTACCCGTGATTGATACAATACCCATTTTGTCGTTCTCTTCGATTACGATCGTTGTTCCACTTTGGCTTTGAATCTCTTGGATAATTTTACCTCCAGGGCCTATTACAGCACCGATCAACTCACGAGGAATTGTCATTTGCACCACGCGTGGAGCATGTGGTTTGTAATCGCCACGCGGTTTATCTAAAGTTTTGAGCATAATACCAAGGATGTGCAAACGACCTTGTTTGGCTTGCTCTAGGGCTTGTTCGAGAATTTCGTAAGACAGTCCATCAACTTTAATATCCATTTGACATGCGGTGATACCATCGGCAGTTCCTGTAACCTTAAAGTCCATATCACCCAAGTGATCTTCATCGCCCAGAATGTCAGAGAGTATTGCAAATTTGCCATTCTCGCCAGAAATAAGGCCCATTGCAATGCCTGAAACTGGTTTTGCTAAAGGCACACCAGCATCCATAAGAGCAAGGGTTCCTGCACATACAGTTGCCATTGATGAAGATCCGTTAGACTCTAAAATGTCTGACACCACGCGTACTGTATATGGAAATTCAGCTTTTGTTGCTGGCAACATTTTCTTTAGGGCGCGGTGGGCTAGGTTTCCGTGACCTATTTCTCTACGACTTACACCACGTACCGGACGTGCTTCGCCCGTGGAAAAAGGTGGAAAGTTATAGTGTAATAAGAAACGTTCTTTACCTTGCCATAAAGCATCGTCTATAATTTTTTCGTCGAGTTTTGTACCCAAAGTAACCGTCGTAAGGGATTGTGTCTCGCCACGGGTAAACACTGCCGAACCATGTGGCATAGGCAAATAATCTACTTCGCACCAGATTGGACGGATCTCGTCGAGTGCACGGCCATCAAGGCGTATGCGTTCGTTGAGTACCATGTTTCGCATGGCAATTTTTTCTACATCGTGGTAGTAACGCGATACTAGGGATTTTTGGATAGCATCGGGGCCTTCTTCACCATATTTTTCGGCAATAAAAGCTTTTTTTACAGCATCGAAGTTTGCAGAACGTTCGTGTTTGGGTGCGAATGATTTTGCGACTTCGTATATTTTATCATACAAAGCCGTTTGAATTTCGGCTTTAAGCTCGAAATCGTTTACTTCGTGACAATATTCAGATAGTGTCTCTACTCCGACTGCATTACGAAGGTCAATTTGAACTTCGCACTGATTTTTGATGGCTTCGTGTGCAAAAAGAATAGCTTCAAGCATTTCAGCCTCGGAAACTTCGCTCATTTCGCCTTCTACCATCATAATATTCTCGTAGGTTGCACCTACCATCATTTCTATAGTGGCTCGTTGTTTGTCTTCGTGTGTTGGGTTAATCACCAATATTCCGTCTATTTTGGCTACACGGACTTCGGAAATTGGCCCATTGAAGGGTATGTTGGATACTGCAAGGGCAGACGATGCTGCGAGGCCAGCTAGTGCATCGGGCATATCTATACTGTCTCCAGATACAAGTTGTACAGTAACAAAGACCTCAGCGTGGTAGTCGTCTGGGAAAAGGGGGCGTAAAACGCGGTCGATAAGGCGAGATACTAAGATTTCGTTGTCGCCTGGACGTCCTTCACGTTTGGTGAAACCACCTGGAAAACGGCCACCTGATGCAAAGCTTTCTTTGTATTCTACGGTAAGTGGCATAAAATCGACATCTGGTTTGGCGTCTTTTGCAGCTACTACAGTTGCCAATAACACGGTGTTACCCATACGTACCTCAACTGAACCACTGGCTTGTTTTGCCAATTTACCAGTTTCGATTGAGATGGTTCTTCCGTCGGGTAAGTTAATTTTTCTCTCAACAATATTCATATCGTATTTCCTATTACAATTTCGCTATAAACTTAAACAAAGTATTTGGGCTAGGATACATTTTGCCCAAAAAATATACATACAAGTGGTTGGGGAGTTTCGTGATACGTAAAATCAAAAAAAGGCAATCCGAAAATTGCCTTTTTTTGTTACTTGCTTTTACTTACGTAAGCCTAATTCTTTGATAATATTTCTGTATCGCTCGATTTCTACTTTCTTGAGATAATCTAACAACTTACGACGTTTTCCTACTAAAGCTAACAACGATCGCTGGGTTGCAAAATCGTGTTTGTTTTCTTTAAGGTGCCCCGTAAGGTGAGCAATACGGTAGGAAAATAAGGCAATCTGGCTTTCTGCCGAACCTGTGTCTTTATTAGACTTCCCGTACTTAGTA
>JBDKHP010000033.1:0-2842 GCA_039797645.1 Bacteroidota bacterium | reverse complement strand
CAGATGGTGCTGCCGACCGAACTAGCCCGGATCGCGGCAAGTAGCCCACAGCATATGATGCAGTGGCCATTGGTACTGACTTAAGACTGAAATATAAGGGTGGCCAAGTGATACTGTACCCGTTGCGAGGACTACAGCCAAGAGCCGGTAGCCGCCCTTACAAATATTGTTAAGCTACAGCTTCTTATCCTTATTTTTTATATTTTCATTTTTTTTCGATATTATAGAATCCTTGTTTCTATTTTTTTCGTTATATGATCAAATAGAATAGGAAAATTCGATATTGTACTTTTTAATTTAATTACTTGTTTAAATTTATTGAAATGGATAGAATCTGGATAATTTTGTTCTTTGTTTGGGGGTTGCCGCTTTCTTTTTATCGGAGTAGATTTAGAAAAATTGTCTATCGGACTGATAGCTGGACTATTAACCTAAAACCTTATTTCTGGAAAGAGCTAAAAGCACTCTTTGGCAACACTTTCCCTGATGACAATAACTACATTCGGTTCAGAAATTTTTACCGATTTTACCTTGCGGTGTATTTGTGTTTGTTTTTATGTTATACCAATCAGGATTTTGTGGGCAGTGTTTTTACCCAGATTTGGAGCTTCTTCTAAGCGTACATTCTGCTATTTCTGAGTAGCAAAGCAATACTAGATTTTCGCCAGACGAGCCAACACTTGTGCTGGCATTTTTGTATCTATTAGGGCGACAATCGTACTCAAATCTTAGCAAAACTGTTTTTATGCCCAAAATTTATCAAAACACAGGGTGTCGGTTAACAATTTACACCGCTGTAATTAACCAATGAAGTTGTCGTAGTGGCGATTAGTACGTAATTTATCCGTGTCGTTTTACCGCTTATTGAACCACTAATAAATTCTTTAATATGGGGTTTTATATGAGTGTTTTTTTGTGAAATATTGCCAATTTTTGAATCCCTACACAATAAATAAAATCGAACACAATGAATTTCTACAAAAAGTTTTTTTACTTCTGGGTAATTTTAGTAACAATAAGTTTCACTTCCTGCAAAAAAGATAGTGGAACATTGTTGGAAGTAAGTCCTGTTGAAATAAGTATCGCCGCAGCGGGTGGAAACGTAAGTTTTACGATAAATACCGAGGCAGCTTCTTGGAATATCGACAATCCGGCTTCTGATTGGTTGACACTTTCCAAATCGACGGGTACTGACCAAAGTGTAACTGTTGTGGCGACGGTTGCTTCAAAGACTATTTCGCAACGTGTTGCTACGCTTACAGTTACGGCTGGCGATGCGACTCCGGTTACACTTACCGTCACACAAAGCCCATCGAGCTATTTGTACGCGCTGGACCCCGATCAGATTTCGCTTTCGTTCGACGAAAATGGAGGTTCTAAAACCTTCAGTGTCATTACCGATGCGCCTTCGTGGCTGCTTAGTGCGAATGTTTCGTGGATTGATATTAGCAAAACTTCGGGCGTGGCAGGCGTTACGGAAGTAACTATTACGGCAAGTAAAAACACTGATACGCAAACCCGTACGGCGAGGCTTACCCTCAGTGGTCCGCTTGCGCCAACAACTGACATTTCGGTTTCGCAAGCACCTCAGTTCTACCCTAGTTACAATATTTCGCCCATTGCTGCCGATGCTACCGGGATGACGAGTACTGCTGTACAATTGGCTGCAAAGATTAAACTTGGCTGGAATATCGGCAATACCATGGAAGCTTCTGGTGGCGAAACAAACTGGGGTAATCCGCTTATATCCAAAGAGTTGATTCAATTGGTGAAAGCCAGCGGGTTTAATGCGGTGCGTATCCCTTGCGCGTGGAATCAGTATATGGACGATGCCGCTAATGCACGTATCAGCGCATCGTGGCTGAACAGGGTGAAGGAAGTTGTGCAGTATTGCGCCGACAACGGTATGTACGTGATACTCAACATTCACTGGGACGGCGGCTGGCTCGAAAACAATTGTACCGTTACCAAACAGCTTGCAAACAACGCCAAACAAAAAGCTTTTTGGGAACAAATTGCAACCAAATTGCGCGATTTTGACGAACACTTACTCTTTGCAAGTGCTAACGAACCCAACGTGGCTAATGCCACCGAAATGGAAGTTCTCAACTCTTACCACCAAACGTTTATTAACGCCGTACGTGCTACAGGCGGGAAAAACACCTATCGTGTTCTTGTGGTTCAAGGCCCGTCGACGGACATTCAAAAGACCCACGACTTGTTTACAACACTACCCACGGATCCAACACCAAATCGTATGATGGTGGAGGTTCATTACTACACTCCGTGGAATTTTTGTGGCTTGACAAAAGACGAAACTTGGGGTAGAATGGCCTATTATTGGGGCAACGGCTACCATTCTACCACCGACGCAACACGCAATTCTACTTGGGGCGAAGAGGCAGATGTCGATAAATACATGGGCATGATGAAGACTCAATTTGTAGATAAAGGCATTCCGGTGGTAATGGGCGAGTTCAGTGCCACGCGGAGGAGTGCACTCACTGGCAACGATTTGGCACTTCACTTAGCCTCCTTGGCATACTACACAAAATACGTAACCCATGCTGCAATCGCCAACGGAGTCTTACCATTTTACTGGGACAATGGCGGCCAAGACAACAACAGCTCCGGTATTTTCGATCGTAAAAACAATGTAGTATTCGACCAAAAAATAGTCGATGCTCTGGTGCAAGGAGCCGCCAAATAAGCGTTACCATCTGGTTTAATATCATTACCTTTCCCCGAACTGAAAATCTCAGTTCGGGGAATATTTTTTAAGTACGATTCACACAAAATCAATTCACATGAAATTACACTATTTTGCAAACAAAGTGTTGAT
>JBDKHP010000032.1:0-3470 GCA_039797645.1 Bacteroidota bacterium | reverse complement strand
AGTATCTTTATCGCATTGGCATGTCCTTTATGAATCTCATCGCCCGAGTGGCCGCCACGAAGGCCAGAAATCTGGATGCGAAAATAACTGTGTTTATGGCGTGCTGGCTTGGGTTTTATTGCAAACTTCGCAAGCGTTTCCATCCCCCCTGCGCAACCAATAAAAAGCTGCCCGTCGTCTTCAGAATCGAGATTTAGCAGAATTTTGCCTTTAAGCCAATCTGTACTAAGCCCCATTGCACCAGTCATTCCACTCTCTTCGTCGGCAGTGAAGAGGCATTCTATCGGCCCGTGTTTTAAGCTTTTAGACTCTAAAACAGCAAGTTGTGCGGCAATACCGATGCCGTCGTCTGCACCCAGAGTTGTACCCCTTGCCTTTACCCAGTTGCCATCTACATAGGCCTCAATTGGGTCGGTTTCAAAATTGTGAATTTTGTCGCTGTTTTTTTCGCAAACCATATCTGTATGGCACTGCAATACGGTAATAGGGTGTGTTTCGTAGCCCAGTGATGCGGCTTTATAAATCACCACGTTTTTTGCTGTATCGGTTTTGTACTCAAGGGAATGTGTGCGTGCGAATTCAAGGAGGTATTTTACGATTGCTTCCTCTTTGGTTGACGGACGTGGTATTTGTGTGATTTCTGCAAAATAATGCCAAAGTCTGGCTGGTTCGAGTTCTTGAATGGTCATTTGCTGTGGTTTTGTGTGTCAAAGATTTGTTGCAATTCTGGGTGTAATTGACCTACAAATTTACACCGATTTCGGGAAGATGCGCAACTGTAAATAATTTTCATGGCCATAGGCCAACTGAAAGTAATGGATCCGTGTACCTACGGCATCGCAGACGGAGCTGCCGTCCCAACTAGCCCGGATCGCGGCAAGTAGCCCACAGCGACGTGATGTAATATCCTTTTGTACAACGGTTTAATTGAAATACATAGGCGACCAAGTGATTGAGTACCCGTGCGCGAGGACTACTGCTAAGAGCCGGTAGCCGCCCCTACAAATATTGTTGGGCTACAGCTCCTTATCCTTTTTTTTTGTTTTTTTCAATTTTGTAATTTGTGTTCTGCTAGGTTTTGTCCGGTGTTTTCTGATGTTTCGGTTTGTGCTACTTGCGCGTAATCTGGCGGCGCGTTTCGTTAGAGTATTTGTGTATGCGATTTTAGAATAATACGCGAAAAATGCTTCATTTATTTGTGGGTAACTGGAATGTTCTGCTTGGTTTAATGGTTTTAATATGGGTATTCATGGTGAAGCTTGCATAAAAAATGGCGTCACGTTTTATAGCAAACACCGGATAGGCTGCCAAAACAGAGAGATGCTTTGTGCTATTTTATTAATTTTGCAGACACTGAATTCCACTTTTGGAACTGATTTGTAACGATTTTGTTTGGTATGAGAGAGTTAGACGATATTCTTATGTGTTGGATTGTTAAGGCTGGTTACGATTTGGAGACTGCGCGGATAGAGATGGTTTTGCCAAGTGCTGATTTCGATTCGGTCGCGTTTTTGTGCCATCGGGCTTCGTTGAAATTCTTGAAAGCGTTGATGTCGAAATTCGGGATGAAGTACGAACCGAGTAAATCGCTCGTCTATTTGGTTGAAAAGATCGCTGAAAATTTTAGGACACCTCACGATGTTTTGTTAAGTGCAAGTAAATTAGACCCTTACCAAGTACACAGGAAATTCCCGACTGAAAGTACACGATTTTCGACGGCACAAATTAGCGAGATTGTTGCTTGTGCGGAATGCCTGCGTGCGTTTACTATCAAGTCTTTTCGTTCGTTTTCGGAACGAAAATAATTTGCTTGAAACGAGTTGCTTAACTGTAACTTGTTCGAGAATGGATTTGGTTTTTACTGAGCAGATTTGGTGAAGATATTGCGCGTTTTGATTGTTGGGTGGATTACGAAAATTAGGCCGTGCCACTGAAATGTCGAAAGGATAGGAGTGGATTTTGGTGAAATCTGTAATTTGAAAATCGTGGAGGATTTGAAACGAAATGGGCTAATCTGAGTCACTGGGTAAGAATCGCTTTTCGGAAAATATAGCGTATCTTCGTGGTTCAAAATAAGATATTGTGTATGATTAAATCAATGACAGGCTTCGGGAAGGCCAAAGTGTCGTACTTAGACAAAACAATTCATATAGAGATTAAATCCCTCAATAGCAAACAACTAGATGCAAATTTGCGAATTCCTTCGGTTTACAGAGAGAAGGAGCTTGAGTTGCGTAATCTTTTGAATTTTAAGCTAATAAGAGGAAAAGTTGATATTCAGATTTATTTTGAGGCGGAATCTGACAAAAAAGTTCAAATCAGCTCGAATGTGGTAAAACAGTATTATGCTCAGATGTTGGCAATAAGTCAGGATCTTGGTATTATAGTTTCTGCGGATGATCTGTTTCCGACAATTTTACAAATGCCTGAGGTTCTGGAATCTGCGCGACAGGAAGTAAGTGAAACCGAATGGGATACTTTGTTTGAGGGTTTTGGTGTAGCTATGGGTTTGGTTGATGAGTTTCGGATTCAGGAAGGTGCTGCGCTTGAGGCTGACTTGCTAAGTAGAATTTCGTTAATACAAGATTATGCAAGTCAAGTAGTGTCGTTCGAACCAGATCGAGAGGTTTCCGTGCGGGAACGCCTGTTGGGTAGTCTAAAAAAATTGGGGCAAGATACGGTGGCGGATAACGAACGTTTTGAGCAGGAACTCATCTATTACCTTGAAAAATACGACATCACCGAAGAAAAAGTTCGGCTGGCAAACCATTGTAAGTATTTCTTAGAAACACTTGAACAAGAAACTATTCAGGGTAAAAAATTGGGTTTTATTACTCAGGAAATAGGTAGGGAAATCAATACGATGGGCTCTAAGGCTAATAATACCGACATTCAACGTTTGGTTGTTCAGATGAAAGATGAGCTTGAGAAAATGAAAGAACAATTATTGAACATTCTATAATTTAGTGGTTTACTTCCGCTGCTAATTGGGTGAAAATCGTTTCTGGCTGTAAGTTTCTATTCTACAAGCTTTTATTGTAAAATAGGATTCCCGCCAGAAACGTTTTTTTTATTTTGCTACCAACCATTTTAGGGCCAATTCTTTGTCGTGAAAAGCCCGCATTGTGGATCTGCCTGTAACTCTAACAAGAATATCTAAAAGTGTAACTTTTATGCCACTTAAGCCTAGCACAGCGGTACGGCCTACGTAAGGCTTTAGACGCGCTGAAGTTCGTTTGAGTTGCTCAAAAGCACTCATATTGGTGTAAGTGTCAGTAAAATCGACCAATTCAATAATGTTTTTAACGCCTGAATTGATAATAAAAGCCTCGACTTCAAGAAATGCTTTTAAAAGTGCATCTTCTTTCAGACCAGAATAGTCTATTAGCAAAACTCTTGTTCCTTGATAATCAATCCATTTTGTCATTGTGTGTGGGTGTTAGCTTGTGTGAGTAAAAGTGGTAAAAAAA
>JBDKHP010000031.1:0-8256 GCA_039797645.1 Bacteroidota bacterium | reverse complement strand
AAACAGCATTTTGTGCGTAACCCATGCCTTTGACACCGACGCATCGGCCAATGCGATACTCCGTAACGTGCCATTGGCCTCTAAGTTAGTCTGCTGATTGGGCAACAGCAACACGTGGCTTTTGCTAGCATGTACCGCCACCGCCACTTTACCCGTAAGGCAAGTAACCGTATAATTTTCAGCCCTAGCCAACACATTGAAACTCGTACCCACCACAGAAGTCGTCGCTACGTCCGACACCACATCAAATCGTTTGCCTTTCGCAACCTCGAAAAATGCCTCACCGCGCAAATTGACCCTGCGTTGCAACAGCCATCTGTACCGGTGGAAACTCAAATCCGATTCCGAATTGAGTTCAACCTTCGAGCCATCGGGCAGCACAACCGCCAAATGCGACCCCACAGGCGCCACAAACGACTCTACACTCCACCACAACCACTGCGAAACACCCAACAACACAATCACCGCCGCCGCCACAGCATACCAAGCTTGTCGTTTTGGGCGAATTTCGAGTTTCACATCCTTGTCAGTCAGGCGCAAAGCAAGCGAATCCCAAACCTCGTCTTTAGACTCCGACCACTGCACATGAGCCTTGCCCAAGTAGCGATCCAGTGGCTCTAAGCCTTCGTATTTATCCTTATCGTCTAACATATTCATCAGAGTAAAACCTTTCTAAGATACAACAACGCATTGTGCATTCGTTTTTCAACCGCTTTCACGCTAATATCCAACCGCTGCGCAATTTCCTCATATTTAAGTTCTTCCATTCGGCTCATCAGAAACACCGTACGTTGTTTCTCTGGCAGATCGTTCAGAGCCTTCTCGTAAGAATCCTGCAATTCCGTATGCAGCAACTCCTCTTCCGGCGATTCACTTTCGGCCACAAACGAGAAACTACTCGCATAGCCATCCACTACCTTTTGGTGGCGGTAACGGCTCACAAATAAATTCGAAGCCATTTTGTACAACAAACCCACATTTCGTTTGGGTTCGTATGTTTCTTGTTTTTCCCAAAGTTTGATAAATGCCTCCTGTGCCACATCGGTAGCCAAATCTTTATCGCCACAGCGATAATAAATATAGGAGCGCAACGAATCAAAGTATCGGTCGAACAGCAATTTGAATTCTTCCTGTTTCAAAGCTCAAATTTGAATTGTTTATTTTCCAATCACCCAAGGGCCATGCACTCCCTCAGGCGAATCAATCTGTGCATACACCGCATCGGTACACGCACACCCTACTTTCAATTCTTAAAAAAATATAAAATAATCGACAAAGCCTGTAACAAACACCCCGTAACTATTACAGTCATTTACAAATTAAAAATTCGCGAGGTCTAGCTTTTAGACTCATGGCACATCGGCCAAAGCAAAAAAAATAAGGATTAGATAAGGAGCAGGAGCCAAAATATTTTTTTTGCCTTCTAGCGGCTCTTTGCGTGAGTCTCGGCAAAGGGCGAAAAGCTTTACAATGGAATTCAGCTCTAATTACCGAGACCATAACCACGGTGATTATTAATCGGTTGGCTTACAAAAAGAACAACTTGCTAAAGGCTTTTGGGTCGAAAATCTCTTGTGCTACGAACAACAAATCGTCGGCTGAAATGCCATCAATATTCGCGTAAACTGCTTCGAGGGTGTCTATTTTGCCATAGTACAGCAGGCTCTTTCCATTTGTAATCATCTGATTTTCGTTGCTGTCCATGCCCATTGCAATCTGCCCAATGAGTTGCTTTTTGGCCTTGAGTAATTGCATTGTGCCGAGGGGTTTGTCGCGCAATAAGACAATTTCGCGGTAAATTAGCTCCAAGCTTTTGGCCACATTCTCTTTGTCGGTGCCGAAATACACCGTAAAAATGCCCATGTCGCTGTAATTTTGGTAACTAGACTCTATGTTGTAGGTAATGCCGTGTTTTTCGCGGAGACTCAGACTCAAACGAGCATTCAGCCCGCTGCCGCCCAAAAGGTTATTGAGTAGCGTAAACGAGGTTTTGTACTTGCTATTCATATCGTAGGCTGGGCAGCCTAAAATGCAGTGTGTCTGATGTGTACCACATTCCACTTGCTCGTCGAACTGAAAAGCTTGGGGCAATTTTCGCTTGTTTACAACTCTCCTATTTTCTGGGATTTGGCCGAAATATCTTTCGAACATACGCAGCACTTTCGCAAAATCTTGGTTTCCGACGACACTCACCACCATCTGATCGGTGTGGTAATTCTCGGCAATAAACGCCTGTACGTCGGTGCCTGTGAACGACCGAATGCTGGCCTCCGTGCCCAAAATTTGCCGCCCTAACGGATCGTTGCGAAACAGTTTTTCGTCGAAATCGTCGAATATTTGTTCGGAGGGGCTGTCTTTGTACGAATTTATTTCGTCGATGATTACTTCTTTTTCCTTCTCAATTTCCTTTTCAGGAAAGGTGGAACAAAATACAATATCGGCAATGAGTTCCAAGCTCCGGTCCAGATATTCGTTCAGGAATGAGGCGTGTACCACAGTTTCTTCCTTTGTGGTGTAGGCATTGAGTTCGCCGCCTACATCGTCTAGCCGACTGAGAATATGATACGCTTTGCGTTTTTTTGTGCCCTTAAAAATTGTGTGCTCAATAAAATGCGCCATACCCAACTGATGCGGCATTTCGTCTCGCGAACCCGTATTTAGAAAAATACCACAGTGGCTTATCAGCGATTGCGCAGGGGCAAACACCAAACGAATACCATTTTGCAGTTCGTGACTTTGATAACTCATCTGTGTTATTTTCCGTTGAAAAAATTCATTGTACGTTCGGGGCCAATTGTCCCAAAACTTTTGATTGCTTCAATTACCTTGTCCACACGCTCGGGGATTGCCAGCATTTCGTCCTTACCGAACTTCGAAAGCACATAGTCCACCTGACGGCCTCGTTGGTAATCGTCGCCAATACCGAAACGAATGCGGTTGTAGGTCGTGCTACCTAAGTTTTTGGCAATGTCTGCCAGTCCGTTGTGCCCCGCGTCGCTGCCTTTGGTTTTCATGCGAATGGTGCCGAATGGCAAAGCCAAATCGTCCACAATTACGAGCATATTGGCGGCTTCGATTTTTTCGGCTTGCAACCAATAGTTTACGGCTTTGCCGCTGAGGTTCATATAGGTGGTGGGCTTTATCAGAATAAAGCTACGGCCTTTAAATTTTATTTCGCAGCGGTATGCAAGCCGCTCGAACGACCAAGTTGCCGATTCTTCTTTGGCCCACTGATCTACAGCCATAAAGCCAATATTATGTCGGGTTTCTGCATATTCAGCCCCAATATTTCCCAAGCCTACAATTAAATATTTCATTTACATTAGGTTTATGGTTTCAGACCCTTTTCGCATTTTTCTGTTCCTGTTGTAATGCTGCACAAATTTGATAAATCGCAAGTAATCCTACAAAAAGCTTGCATCGCTTGTATAGAAATTCGTTCACCAAAGTTCGCTACGGATGGAATAGAGTGTTTTTGGATAGGGTTTAGACACCAAAAGCCAAAACACACAAGGCGTTTTGGCTTTTGGAAAATAATTGAGAGGCGCGTAAAGATTACTTGCCTGTTTTTGCAGCCAACTGACCACGAGCTGCACGAGTAAGTTTCACCGCTGCAACAACTGCGCTTGGTGTATCGAGCAATTCAATATTGTCATAAGTAAGTTCGCCTACTTTTACTGTTTTACCAAGATCCATGTTGGTAACGTCGATAGTAAGGATTGCAGGTAGATCGGCAATAAGACCTTTAACTTTCAGACGGCGAAGTACTTGTTGTAATTTACCACCCTGTTGTACACCCACTGCAAAACCTTCCAAACGTACAGGTATGTCAATAATAACCGGCTTAGTGTCTGTAACTTGGTAAAAGTCGATATGGCGCAGTTTGTCGTCAACTGGTGCAAACTGTAGTTCTTTAATTGTCGCTTTGATGATTTTACCAGCTACATTAAGCTCTACGATAAATACATCTGGCGAATAGATAAGACCACGAACGTCTGGTTGTGAAACCGAGAAGTGCAATACCTCTTCACCACCATAAACTACGCAAGGAATAAGATCCGACACACGTAATTTTTTGGTTTCTTTTTTACCCGTCTGTTGACGTAATTCTCCGTTAAGTTGGAATGTTTTCATTTTTTTTCTTTTGAGTTGTGCTACTTAAAGTTTTACAAAAACTTGTCTGCTTATAAACTTCTCATCACACGAAATGTTGACGAAATCGGGCGCAAAGGTATTAATTAATATCGGTTTAATTAGCACCAATACGGGTTGATATTCAAATTTTTGAAGCTAAGCAGAAGGTAGTATGCTAAACCCTCCGACGGAGGGGAATTTGCTGACGCACAATCAGGGCATGTTTCACTGGTGCGCCACATGGCCACAGGCCAACTGAAAGTGCTTGCCCAGCGAACCTACGGCGTTACAAGTGGTGCTGCCGACCGAACTAGCCCGGATAGTAGCGGTAGCCCACAGCGGTGTGATGTGGCGTCAGCAATCTGATGCTACTCGTTTGAAATACAAAGGCTTCCAGTTGTTTTCGTACCCGAACGCGAGGACTACAAGCGGATAGCCGGTAGCCGCCTTTACAAATATTGTTGGGCTACAGCTCCTTATCCTTATTTTTTTTCTCGTTCGGGTTGTGTTTTTCTGTCTGGTAGGCATCAACCTCCCGAAAATGGCGGCAAAAGTGCGATCTCGTCGCCCGGGGCAATGGTCTGATCCATCGTCGCAAGGTTTCGGTTGATGGCGTATCGCAGTTGTTGGTTGGCCAATTGTGGGTGCTTTTGCAGAAGCATTTGGTTCAGATCGCCCAAGGTGCCGTTCCATGCGATGTTTTCGGAAAAATTTCCGATAATGTCGGCTACAATGCCGAAGTAAAGGAGTGTGACGTTGTGTGTGTTCATGCTCGAAATTAATTTGTAATCGTCTGTGGTGTTCATGTTCAGGAAGGCATGTTGCTCGTTTCGGGCAAACGGCACTTCTGTGAAATTGGTTTGTTGAATGAGTTTCCAAACGCCATACTTCTCATTTGCAATACTTTCTGTTAGTTGGGCGAATACGCTTCGGTGGAAAATTGCTACCAAGGGATGTGTCTGATTGTGTGTCGTGGCATATACGACTTGGGTGCTTGGCCGAATTGCTCCGTGCAAACGTTGGTACACAAAAGGCATCAGAAAGGGCTGGTCGCAGGTGGCTACCCAATACCAATCGGCTTGGGCGGCTTGCATACAGCTGTAGAGACCTCCCAATGGGCCGATTCCTTGGTAGGTATCGGCGATAATGCGCTGCTCGTACTGTGCATATATACTTGGTTCTCCGCTTATTACCAGTTCGGGGCATAGCTGCGACATGGTTGCCAGCGTTCTGCCCAAAAGCGTGCTGTTGCCCAAGGGAAGTAGGGCTTTGTTGCTGCCCATTCGGCTGCTTTTGCCTCCGGCCAGTACAATGCCAAGGTGTGTAGCTGTGCTTTCTGTTGTTGCCATCTGGTTTGTTGCACTGCAAGTTGCACGGCCTGTAAGCGAATTTTGCTGTGCTTACAGGCCGTGTTTGGATCGCGTTTTCTACACAAATTCGTATGCCTGATTCCGCATTTGGGGTTCAAAACCTGCGTCGCGAATGGCTTGTTGTATGCCCAGTGCATCGAACGAATAATCGGCTCCTGCGGCAGATACCACGTTTTCTTCGATCATGATTGAACCAAAGTCATTTGCACCAGAGTGTAGGCAAATTTGTGCAATTTCTTTGCCCACGGTGAGCCACGATGCTTGTATGTTTTTCACATTGGGTAGCATAATGCGGCTTATGGCAATCGTGCGGATGTACTCGTCGGCAAGTACGCCGTTGGTGACGCCTTTTTCGCGTTTCAGTTGTGTGCCTTCGTCCTGAAATGGCCAGGGTATAAAGGCTGTGAATCCGTCGGAAAAGTCTGGCTTTTCGGCCTGTACGGTGCGTAGGTTTACAAGGTGTTCTATGCGTTCGGCCTTGGTTTCTACGTGGCCGAACATCATGGTGGCCGAGGTTACGATGCCCAATTTGTGGGCTTCGCGCATTACGTCCAACCATTCTTGTGCCGACGCTTTACCCTTGGCGACTTCCTTACGCACACGATCGACAAGTATTTCGGCACCTGCGCCAGGTAAACTATCGTGGCCTGCCTCGCGAAGCGCTATCAGCACATCGCGGTAGCTCATTTTTTCGAGACGCGAAATATGTACGATTTCCGGAGGGCCAAGGGCGTGTAATTTTACTTCGGGGTAAAGGGTTTTGAGCTGCTTGAAAAGGTCGGTATAGAACGCAAGTCCCAATTTGGGGTGGTGTCCGCCTTGCAACAAGAGTTGTTTGCCACCAAGCTTAAGCATGAATTCAATCTTTTCGCGGTATTCGTCTATCGTGGTGATATACGTATCCGGCGCATCGTGCGTGCGGTAGAAATTGCAAAACTGGCAACGTGCTACGCACACGTTCGTAATGTTGGCGTTGCGGTCGATAATCCAGCTCACCTTACCGTCGGGCTTTTGCTTCTTGCGTAACTCGTTGGCTACAAACATCAACTCGGGAGTCGGAGCGGTATCGTATAGGTATAGACCTTCTTCTGGAGTCAGAAACTCAAAGGCTAAGGCTTTTTGGTATAGTTCGTTTAAACTGTGCATTTACTGTCGGAATTTTTAGTGATGCTGTGAATTTATCTTGCTGCTTATTTACTCTCGATTTAGTAGGAAAGGCAAAGATAAAGATTCCGATTGCGTTTGCAAATTCAATGCACGGACAGCCCCCAAAGTCATGTCCGTTGTTTGGCAGAAAGAATTAAAAACCTTGAAGATCAAACTTTTCGCTATCGACCATTGTCACCCAGCGTTTCATTTTTTTCTGAATCACCCGAAAGTGCGCCAGTTCCTCGGGGCTTACCAGGCTAATCGCCTCACCCGAAGCATCGGCCCTACCCGTGCGGCCAATGCGGTGAATATAGTCTTTCGGCGAACGCGGCAATTCGTAATTCACCACACAAGGCAAAGATGCAATGTCGATACCACGAGAGATAAGATCCGTCGCAACCAGCACCTTCAGCCTGCCAGCCTTAAAACTTTCGAGCACATCCGTACGCATTCCTTGGCTCTTTTTGCTGTGGATAGATTCGGCCTGCACCCCATGCTTGCGAAGTTTGTCGGCAATCAGATCGGCCTTATAAACCGACGACGCAAAAACCAGCACCTGCTGCCACTTATCTTGTTTAATAAGGTAGCGCAACAACGGCCCTTTCTTGGCGTCGCTCACCGTGAAAGCAAGTTGCTGAATCAGATCAAGTTGCAGCTCATCGGCCTCAATTTTGGCCACAAACGGATCGTGCAACACAAGCTCCCTCACCTGTTCCACCTCCGCACCCAAGGTAGCCGAAAACAACAAATTCTGCCGAATAGCAGGCAGCTTCCCAAAAATCCGTTTCATTTCATCCGCAAAACCAAGGTTCAGCATTTTGTCGGCCTCGTCCAACACAAGCGTATTCACCTGCGAAAGATGCACTGCGTTCGAGTCCACCAATTCCAACAACCTACCCGGCGTAGCCACCAACACATTGATGCCCATAAGCCCCTTCATCTGCGGATTAATCGCCACACCCCCAAAAACCGCCTTACACCGTACTTCGTTGGGCAACAAGTGACTAAAATCCTGAAACACATCGCGCACCTGCACCGCAAGTTCGCGCGTAGGCACCAGCACCAGCACATTCACCATCCTGTTATTTTCCAACTTCTGGCCTTGCAAATTCGTAAGAATCGGCAGCACATAGCTGGCAGTTTTGCCCGAACCCGTCGGCGCAATACCCAACACATCCCGCTTACCGATAACCGCCGGAATCACAGCAGTTTGAATAGGATACGGACTTGCATAGTTGCGGCTTTGCAGCGCAGTGATTAAATTAGGATGGAGGCCAAGAGACGAAAACGACATGGTATGCTTCTTTAAATTGTGGGATTTAGTTCCGTGGGCAAAGATAGGCGGTTTTCCGAAGAGATAAACCACCCAAACGTCTCACAATGCACAGATCCCCAAAAAACAACCTGCAAATCCAACCAACACTAACCGATAGCAAAGAAAATAATAAGGATAAGGAGCTGTAGCCCAACAAGATTTGTAAAGGCGGCTACCGGCTCTTAGCAGTAGTCCTCGCAACGGGTACGACCTCACTTGGCCGCTTTAGTTTTTCAATCTCGCGGCGGTACGAACGGCCACTCCGCGCGTGCTGTGGGCTACTTGCCG
>JBDKHP010000030.1:0-5771 GCA_039797645.1 Bacteroidota bacterium | reverse complement strand
CCCAATACCGATGGTTTTTATGAGGATATTTACATCACGAGCAAAGTGGATAATCAGTGGATAACTCCTGAAAGCATCAGTGATAGTATTAATACACCGCTACACGAAGCAAGTATTGGCTTGTCGGCGGATGGGCAGAAACTCTTCATCTACAAATCTGAGGATCGGGGGAGTATTTACTACAGCGAGTTAAAGGGAGATGTGTGGACAAAACCCAAAAAGTTTGGAAGCCCAATTAATAGTTCGTCGCGCGAGACGCACGCTTCGATGTCTGCTGATGGACAACAAATCTATTTCACTTCGGACAGACCTGGGGGGCTGGGTGGAATGGATATTTGGGTAACAAACCTTTTGCCTGATGGAAGTTGGGGTGAGGCTAAAAATTTGGGCCCTGCAATTAATACCGAGTTTGACGAAGAGGGGCCATTTATACACCCAGATAATATTACGCTCTACTTTAGCTCTAAGGGACATAATTCGATAGGTGGGTACGATATTTTTAGCGCAGAAAAGAATGAATTTGGTACTTGGCGGCTAGCTAAAAATTTGGGGTATCCGGTGAATACAATTTACGATAATTTATTTTTCCAAATGTCGGCAAATGGAAAACGGGCCTATTATGCTTCGCAGTCTGAAAGTTCGGGAGGTAATACGAACTTATTTATGTGTGTGTTCCCGAATGCTGAAGAGAAACCACTTACGATTATGATTGGGCATGTTACTGTACCCTGCGGGGAATTGCCGTTTGTGAGTATTACCGTGAACGATCTGGTAAGCAATAAAATAGTGGGTATTTTTGCGCCCAATTCCAAGACGGGTAAGTTTATCTTTTTCTTGAATCGGGGTAAGGACTATCAGATTTCTGTTGAGGCTAATGACCAAGAAGTCTTGCTGGACACGATTCATGTAAATGCTGATGCAAAATTTGAAGAAATATATAAAAACATTGTACTCGAACCGATTGAACCTTGTTCTAAAACGGTAGTTGAGGTTCGTGAAGATGTAAAAGAGCATAAAATAATTGCAAAAAAACTAAAATTCCCAGGGGATGACATAGAATACGATGAGGCTATTGAGATTAAGAATATATTGTTCCCTGTTGGCGAAAATGAGTTCAGAGGACCAAACCGTTCTACGGATGCATTGGCTGAATATTTGAAACACAACCCGACGGCGGTTGTTGAAATTGGTGGTCATACTGACTCGTCGGGAAAAAAACCAAACAATGATAGGCTTTCGCTCAAACGGGCCAAATCGGTGAAGAATTATTTGCTCCGAAAGGGTGTGAATAACCGACAGCTCACTACGGTTGGATATGGATCGTCTGTGCCAATTGCAAAAGACCACAACGATGACCAGTCGTGGAACGAACAAAGTATGTCGTACAACCGACGTATCGAGTTTAAGGTGCTTACTCAGGGTAAAAGTTTGCTCAAAATTCTCCAGATTGACAATATTCCTGCTGATTTGAAAGTGAAGCAGATTGTAGTTGTGATTTCCAAAGATGGGGAGTAGTACTTGGTCTGATTTATTGGGTGTTGCGTTTTATCTTTAATAACGGTCGTGGGCTGAAGCTTCTGTCTTCGCCCCATGGCCGCAGGCCAACTGTCTGGATTTGCCCTGTGTACTTACGGCGTAACAGATGCTGCTGCGGCTACAACTAGCCCGGATCGCGGCAAGTAGCCCACAGCATGTGTGGTGTGGCCGTTCGAGCTGACGTTCGATTGAAAAACTACAGTGGCCAACTGAAACCGTTCCCGTTGCGAGGACTACAGCCAAGAGCCGGTAGCCGCACTTACAAGTATTGTTGGGTTACAGCTCCTTATACTTTTTTTGTTTTTGTTGGTATGAATGTGTCGCGAGGGGTAGAAATCGACAGGTAATCAGGATGGTTTAGTTGATAAACAAAAAAGCCTCGGCGTTTGCTGAGGCTTTTTTGTTTTGGGTTTTATACGGTTTTCTGACGTTGCGCCTCGTAGAGGATTACGCCTGCTGCTACCGAAACATTGAGCGATGCGATTTCGCCTAGGAGCGGAATGCGTACTTCGAGGTCGGTGAGTTTGAGCATGTCGGGCGAAATTCCGCGATCTTCGGATCCGAGAACGAGTGCCATTGGCCCCGTTAGATCTGCTTGATAGATGGAGGATTCTGCTTTTTCTGTTGCGGCAACGATTTGTAATCCAGATTGTTTTAGGAATGTAACTGCTTTCATCATGCTTTTGGCACGACAAACGGGAATGGAGAGCAGTGCTCCGGCTGAGGTTTTAATGGCGTCGGAATTTACTTGGGCTGCTCCCTTTTCTGCGACTAATATGGCATCTACGCCAGTACATTCGGCGGTTCGTGCCATGGCTCCAAAGTTGCGCACGTCGGTAACGTGGTCTATTACAAGTACGAGGGGATCTTTCCCAGATTTGAGTACTTTGTTGATTACCTGTTCGATGTCTTGGTAGATTATGGGCGATACCAGCGCAATTACGCCTTGGTGGTTACCTTTGGAGTATTTGCTCAGGCGTTCGAGGGGAACGTACTGAAACGATACTTTATGTTTGTGGATGTGTTGGAGCAATTCGGTAATGAGTTCGCCCTGCGATCCGTTCTTTATCAGAACTTTTTCAATCTCTTTTCCGGCCGAGATGGCTTCTATAACGGCTCTAATGCCAAAAATAGGTTCAGTTTGCATATAGTTTGTTTTTCGAAGGCTTCATTATGGTACCCTGCGCTATGAATAGCCCGAGTACGGTTACAAAGATACCGACTTGTTGTAATATGTTAAGCAATTCATTCAGAATAAAGTAGGAAAAAATTGCGGTGAGTACGGGGATAAGGTTTGTGAAACTTGTGGATAAGCTTGCGCCAATGTATTTGATTCCGTGGTTGTAAAATACAAATGCCAATGAGGAACATAGTATGGATACGGAAAGTAGTGGAACCAATAGTTCTGAAGTGAGTGTAATGTGCTGAAATCCTTGGGGTTCGATTAGCAAGTGTACGGGTAAAAATAGTACGATGCCAATGATGTTTTGGTATAGGGTGATGCTGAGTGCATTGAATTCTTTGGATACTTTGCGCACTGACATGGTGTAGGCTACTGCTGAGAATATTGCCAAGACTGCAAAGAGGATTCCTTTTACTGAAATGGTATTGAGCATATTGGGTAGAATTACGACCAAGCCCGCTCCCACAACGGAGAGTAAGATGCCGAGGTAGTTTGTGAAGCCGATTCGTTCCTTTACCAAGAGGTATGCAGCTAAAGGTGTAAAAACGGGGATAGTGCCTATGAGTACGGCGACTACGGTGGGCGAAAGTGTCTGCATAGCCATGTTCTCGCCGATAAAATAGAGGAATGGGTTGAATATGCCGACTCCAATGAGCGACCAAATTTGGTCTTTGGGTATTTTGTTGAGTTTTTTGTTGAAGAATCCGATTGCTGCGAGAAATACCGTTGAGATAATGAGGCGAACAAGAATGAGTGATAGTGGTGGAATAAAGACCAAGAGTTGTTTTGTCCAAATAAACGACATTGACCAAAATACCATCGCGAGTATTAAGGCTAAATAAACCACTGGTCTCGACTGCATACTGAAAGTCATTTTTTTACGATAGGAAAAAAAAAGCTGGTCAACGAAGGTTAACCAGCTTAGAATTCATTTTTGTCTTTTTGTCTTTTTTGTCTTTCCGACACCATTGCTTTTTTTTTGACCTTTGCAACGTGTTGATAACTAGACACTTACGACCTGTGCGGGTGGAAGATGGGGCTCGAACCCACGACCCTTGGAACCACAAACCAATGCTCTAACCGACTGAGCTACATCCACCATGTGTACGTTTCTCTCAAACGCGGTGCGAAGGTATATATTATTTTAATTGCTTGCAAACTATTATTTGAAAAAAAAACAACTAATTTTGATTCTGAAATAATACCCAAAAATGAAGATCTTCGTTGCTTACTTTATTGCTCTGATTGCTAGTCTTGTAGCATATATTTTCTCTGGAACGATTCTCGAATCGAGCTATCTACTCCCTTCAATATTTTCGGCATCGCTTTATATGGTGCTGGTTTCGGCGTTGGGCTTCGTGAGAGAAAGAAGCAAAAAGACGCTTGAGATTTCATTATTTGTAGCACTTTCTTACTTGATTTGGATAGGACTCGTTGTGTTATTATATAGAGGTTATTGGGAAATTAATGTAGTATTTGTACAAACGTTTATTGGTTACTCAATTGTGTTGAATGCCCGGTTGTGTGCAGAAAGTCTTTTAAAATACCGAAGTGCGAGCAGCTCGTTCCGAAGTTTCTCTAGCTCGCAATTGCATCTGATATGGGTGTGGTTGCTCTTTAGTGGTTTTGTTGCGACGATTGCTTACCTACAAAATCCGAATCTCTCTGCGAATGAATTTCTGAATGCTTTTTCAAGTTTTGCTTTGGCCGGACTTGGAATCTCGGTAGGGATGCAAGAACGAACCGAAAGGAAACTGATTGGTTTGCTTCATCAGTTACCCGTAAGTGTCTATTATAAAGGAAATAAACTCGATAAGCGTGTGAGCGGATTGTTGGAACAAATACAATCGGTACGAACCATTGCTTTCCAGAAAGCCAATTTATTGAGCGATGGAAAATATGTGATGTCTGCCTTGGATCATAAGAGTACGATTCTACGCAATACGGTGCTCAATAATTTTTACAATCTCTTTTTGCTGTACAAACCAGAAATGGCAACTTGCATTGAACCACTCATTGAAAAAAAACATGATGAGAAGTTTGAATCAGTAGAAGTATCGGATAATAAAGTAACCGTAGCCAACGAATTTGGTGTAAAAATGACACTCGGCGAATATGAAGTTGCTGAAAGCTTAACTTCCGATGACAGTTATTCGTACTATCTGGTTCGCGGAAATACACTCTATGCCCGTTTGTTGTTTGCCGACAACGCTAATGAAGGACTCGATTTCTGGATAAAGAAATTCAATCAGAAACCACTCAATACCGTGATTGTCAGTAGCGAAAGCCTCTCGTCTTGTGAGAGTTTGGCCTCGCAGCTCGATATTGATAAAGCCTATGCACCCCTGTCAGTTGAAGAGCAGAACGATATATTACGCAGACTCAACGAAAAAGCACCCACGGCAAGTATTGCCCAAGGTACAGACAAAACACAACTCACCATAAGCTTCGAACCGATAACAGCCATTCATTCCCGTACCCTCGATGCCGTATGGAATTATTTTGAACAAGCCAAAAAAATGCACCTTACGGTTCGTAATATATACATTTTCAAGTGGTTGTATGCCTTTGTGGCCGCCGCTCTGATACTCGTATTCGGGCTGAACATCGTAGAATCGCTACTTTTGGCACAAGGGTATTGGTTGGTAAGTATTGTCTGGTTTGCTATTTCCGGACGAAAGGCAGCCCAAAAAATCAAGGCATCTGTCGCATATAGAGATTAATCTCCCGATTCAACTCCTGCGTTGTAGGGTAATATGATGGTTTTAGCAAGTTTTTGCAAACAATTCTTACACAAACAACCCGCGTAGTGCGAAGCTAAATAGTCCCTAAGTTCCTGGCTAAGTTGTATTTGCATACACTGACACTCGCTTGTTTTGGAACATATAAAAACAATCCCACAACGTGGGCAGTTTGTGTTAGAAATCCTTGATTCTTCTGACATCAATTTCAACTATCTTAATTCGTATTACGATTTGAATTCTTGCCAATATTCTGCTATTGAAGCCTTTACATCGCGGTGAAGGATGAGTAATCCGATAAGGTTAGGGAT
>JBDKHP010000029.1:0-28129 GCA_039797645.1 Bacteroidota bacterium | reverse complement strand
GATTCTGAGCCTCGGTTGTATTGTAGCCATCTTTGTGGCGTGTGCCTTGGCAAGGGCGAAGAGCAATGCCTGTGTTGAGGGCTTTGTGGGCTGGTTTTTGGGTCATAATATGCAAGGAGTTGTTGTAGAACGCCTCGTTGCTGAAACGTATAATGGAAGGTACGCTGCGAAAATGTTCGTTTAGGAACGACACTTGCTGTTGCGACACGAGCCTATCGGCCACCACGTCGAGAATACTCTGGTTTCGGTAGTCGAAGAAATCGGAGTCCTTACCGCTGGCTTTTAAATTGTAACGTGCCATGAGATGGCCTTGCACAGCACCAGCTAAGAATGAAATGTGGCGTAGTTGCTTGGGGTCTCCGGTAACGACAACACGTTTGGCACGTTGGAAAATTGGCAAACAAGCCGCAATGTCGCACTGGGTGGCTTCGTCGATAATGGCCAAATCGAAGAGGTCTTTTTGGAGTGGTAGTGCTTTGTAAATATCCTTCATGTTGAGTAGCCAAATAGGGAATGTGCCCAACAATACCTCGAAATCTATCATTCCAAAGTATTCCTCTTTTTTTGTACCCGTGCGTGCGCCCAAAGCTTTGTATAAATTCCCCAATTGCTTACGGTGGTTTTTGAGCATTTGGTGTGTACGTGCGAGATGTTTGGCAGCAACCAAACTGCGAATTTTCGACACCAAGGTATCGAAGTCTGTTTCTAGTTGTCCGCTTAAAGCCCACAAATATTGTCGGTTTTGTACGCGGTTGCGAATATACGATTTACGAAAACGCGTCCAGATACTGGCGGCTTGTCCATTTGGGCAACTTGCCAAAAAACGCCCCCATTGTTTCTCGCGGGCAGCTCTTTTCAAAAACGAAACTTCGGCTTTACGAATGCAGGTTTTGAGCCGGTTTACATCGTGTGCTATGGCCGAAATTTGTTTCTTACTGGGGCAGTCTGCAAGGCTTTGCCCCGAGAGTAAGCTCTGAATAGAGTCTTTCAGATCGCGCAAATACTGGCTACGTCCGGCCCGCACCACCGCGTTGGGCAACAGAAACTCGTGCTTTATCTTGTGGGCAATTACATCGACGGCTTTGTCGGTGCGCGACACAACCAAGACCGTCTGCCCTTTGGTGAGATGCTCAATGGCCAAAGCAGCTACGGTGTAAGACTTTCCAGTTCCGGGAGGGCCTACCACCAAGCTGAGTGGAAAACGAGCCGCCGATTCCAGAATGCGATGTTGCGCGGCACTCAGAATTGCAGGCACATCGCCCAAAGGTAAGGGCTTGGGCAGTGGCAAGTCTGTACCAAAAAGTGCACGTAACGGATCGGAGAAATCTGTAGCCGCGCTCAAATCGGCCAATTCGTTGAGCACGCCAAGCGTATCGCCAGATTTATTGTGCACGAAAAAACCAGCGGCAGGCACTAATTTTAGCACCAATTCTTTACACTGAAACACTTCTTTTAGTAAAGAGGCCACCTGTTCTGCACCATGGAGTTTTGGGTATTCCAAAACAGGGGCGATGTCGGTATGCGGGAAGTTACGCGCAAAAACACCATCGACCAATCCGTAATCTGCCAGCCCAGCCAACTCCTCGAAAACAACCGAACTCAAATCTGTTTGGGCGTCGGTTTGTTCGGCAATGAGGCGCAAAACCCCCACATTGAGTTTGGGGTTATCGCGCTCAATACATACCGAACTACCCTGGGCATCTTGTCCAAGATTTGCGGTAAACAAGAATACAGGGGCAGCCAATTTCAGTTGCGCCTGTGGGTCGTGTCCCAGCAAGAGGAACGAAAAATACAGCAACTCTTTTTCCTTCTCATAAACCTTTAGCACCTTGGCTACATCGGTAGCATAGGCATCGGGTATCGGGTACAACACCATATTCCCAGCCAGCACCTCATCGTCGCCCTCTATCTGCCACAATAGTTCCACCGATTTGGCAAATAAATCTCTGATCGTAAGTTCCTTGTTGTCGGCCAGATAACACGCTCTGAAATAGGCAACAGCATCCTGATAGTTCATTTCTCAAGCTTTTGGGTTTACAGAAAGGCAACGGTTGTTGTGGGCAATTAAGGCCACAGTTTCACATCCATAGTACTTTCTAAGGGTTCGAGGGTTGCGGCGGGCAATTTGCCAAAGAAATTGATCCCTGTGATTTTCTCAAGTGCATCGACAGTAATGGCAAAACTGTAGATTGGTTTGTCGCTGCCTTCGTTGGGGAGGTAGAATGCAATGGCTTTGTAGGTAGGGCCAGACATATCGAGTATCACCTTGTAATAATGCCCGGGTATGGTTACTTTCTCTTTACCAATTTGGCCTTTGTTGTCGAGAAACACGGGGCCTGTTACCACAAATAGGCTATCGTTTGCTACTGCCCAGTCGCGTACTTTCTCTTCCAATTCCTTCCAAATACCCCGATTAAAGGCTGGTGACTGCGGGCTCATGTTGCTCATAAAGAACGACTCCGACATGGTCTGTTCGCTCCAGCTCATATCAGCCGCTGGAGCCAAATGGCCACGGTCGTAGCCCGATTTGCTGTAATCTTGCGGTGTTGCCGAGAAGCTCGATACAGCCTCGTCGGGTCGGAAATTGTCGGTACGTTTGGTCTTTGTGGTGCTTTTTATCTCGGCCTTGGTGAGAATATAACACACCCAGTCGGGCTGTTCGTGGGTTTCGTTGTATGCCAAACTATAGCCTGTATGTACCACCACCTGATCCTCAGCAGGAGCACCCGTCGGGTAGCCATCGAACACAGAGTGAATACCCAAGCCTGTGTGCGACACCGCTGTTTCTTGGCCATCGAGCGCCTCACGTTCGCCAGCCGAAACGGGCGCAACCAAGTCGATGGAGTCGTTCTGAGAGCTTGCATCTATCTTATTTTCAGTACTTGCATAGCGATACACCGCAAACACCACAAGCACAAACGCCAATGAAGTCAAAATCTTTTTCATCGTACCAATGTATAAAGTTAGTGTCCAAAGTTACTACCCCAAAGCCTCGAAAACAAGCCGTAGCAAAAAAAAATCCCCACAAGCCTCAAGCCTGTGGGGACACATAATATGTTATGAAGTCCGAAACTTATCTGATTTCCGAACCTGGTTTGTTGTTCTTGTCGGGCTGTACGAAACTGAGCGAGCCGTCAAAATTTTCGGCCATCAGAATCATCCCTTGCGATTCGATACCCCGAATACTCCGAGGCTCAAGGTTCACCAGAATAGACACCTGTTTGCCCACAATGTCGGCAGGCGCATAATGTTCGGCAATGCCCGATACCACCGTACGTTTATCTATCCCTGTGTCAATCAGGAGTTTCAACAATTTCTTAGCCTTGGGCACACGCTCCGCTTCCAGAATTGTACCCACGCGAATATCCATCGTCTGAAACTGCTCGAAACTCACATTTGGTTTCTGCGGAGCAGCCACAGCCTGTTGCGCAAGATTGGCTTTTTTGGTATCCTCCAGTTTTTGCACCTGCGCTTCAATTGCCGCATCTTCAATCTGTTTGAACAACAATTCGGCAGCACCCAATTTATGCCCCACAGGCAAAAACTCGGTTTTTTGCAACATATCCCAAGTAAAGCTTGGCATATTCAGCAAATTGCGCAAACGTGCCGTACTGAAAGGCGTAAAAGGCTCGAAGATAATCGCCGTAGCAGCCGCAATTTGCAGCGATACGTTCATGATTGTTTTCACCCGTTCGGGGTCGGTTTTCTGCACGATCCAAGGTTGTTGATCGGCCAAATATTTGTTGCCCACACGCGCCAAGTCCATCGCATATTTCAGCGCCGAACGAAAGTGATAAGTTTCAATTTCCGATTCCACTTTTTGGGTAAGTTCCGCAATCTGCGCAAGAGTTTCCACATCGCCCGCATTCATATCGGCTGCAGGCACAAAACCGTCGTAATATTTATGGGTCAGTACCACCGCCCTGTTCACAAAATTACCCCAAATTGCCAACAGCTCGTTGTTGTGTCTCGCCTGAAAATCCTTCCAAGTAAAATCGTTGTCCTTTGTTTCTGGCGCATTCGCCGTAAGCGCATAGCGCAGCGAATCCTGTTGTTCCGGGAAATCCTGAATATATTCGTGCAACCACACCGCCCAATTGCGCGAGGTCGAAATCTTATCGTTTTCCAGATTCAAAAACTCATTGGCTGGCACGTTTTCGGGCAGAATAAAACTCCCTTCGGCCTTCAACATCGCAGGGAAAATAATGCAGTGAAACACAATATTATCCTTCCCAATAAAATGCACCAATTTCGTGTCGTCTGCTTTCCAATACTTTTCCCAATCTGGCGTAAACTCTTTGGTAGCAGAAATATAACCAATAGGCGCATCGAACCACACATACAGCACTTTGCCCTCGGCACCTTCTACGGGAACAGGCACACCCCAATCCAAATCGCGGCTCACGGCTCTAGGCTGCAAGCCCCCGTCTATCCACGATTTACACTGACCATACACATTCGATTTCCATTCCTTATGACCTTCCAAAATCCACTCCTTCAGAAAATCCTCATACTGATCGAGCGGCAAATACCAGTGTTTCGAGGGCTTCAGAATAGGCTTACTGCCCGAAAGTGTCGATTGCGGATTAATCAACTCCAATGCACTCAGCGTACTACCGCAAGCCTCGCATTGGTCGCCATACGCACGTTCGTTGCCACATTTAGGGCACGTACCCGTAATATATCTATCGGCCAAAAACTGATCGGCCTCTTGGTCGTAAAACTGTTCGGTCGTATTCTCCACAAACTTACCCAAGTCGTACAACTTCCGAAAGAAAGCCGAAGCCGTTTCGTGGTGCACCTTGCTGCTGGTGCGCGAATAAATATCGAACGAAATACCAAAATCCTCAAACGCCTTCTTATTCAGCTCATGAAACTCGTCCACCACAGCCTGTGGCGAAATGCCTTGTTTCTTAGCTTTCAGCGTAATAGGCACACCATGCTCATCCGAACCGCAGACCCATACCACATCCCGATTTTTGAGACGCAAGAATCTCACATAAATATCGGCAGGCACATACACACCCGCCAAATGGCCAATATGGATAGGCCCATTCGCGTACGGCAAGGCAGAAGTTACGAGGTATCGTTGTATATCGTTCATTACAAAATCTTTTACATCAGGGTTTTTCGCCGAAAACCGACTCCCAATAGAAGCCGCAAAGTTAATAAAAACGGCATCTCGTACAAATAGCAAAACACGTCCGAAAACCACAAAAAACAGCCCCACAAATTCACTTGTGGGGCTGCGAAGTATTACACAAAAAAACGCTATTTACGCTAAAGATTGGCTTTAATTTTTTCGATCAATGCACTATATTCTTCGTCGGAAAGAAAGGTTTTTTGTGGGTTCATCTCGAAAACACCACCAAAACCGTAACCTTCGGCATATTTCGGAACAATGTGCATGTGTAAATGCGATAGCGTGTCGCTGTATGCGCCGTAGTTAATTTTTGTAGGACTAAAAGCCGCGTCGATAGCTTTACCTACGCGTGCTACGTCGGCCATAAAGGCATTGCGATCAGACTCGGTAAGTTGGTGAAAGTCCACCGCGTGATCCTTGTACACAACGTTGCAACGGCCAGTGTACGACTGTTCTTTAAAGAGAAACAGACGCGAAACACCAAGGTCGCAAATCTTAACCATCAGACGATCGAGCGTCTCGTTGTTTTGGCAATACAAGCATTCTGATACTGGTGAGGGCATAAAAATTAGTTTTTATGATTTGTGAGATAAAAAATCGAAATTGTGTGTCCGAGATTTATCTTTTATACACACTATTCAGCGTGTGCAGGGGTTTCCATCGGAAATAAACTGTGAGGCCGTTCCTTAAAATTGTCTTTAAACACAAAAACCAACAGCACGATATAACCCACAAAAGCCAGCACAATAAGCAACTGCGTAGCCGATGTTTTCTGGATTTCCTGTCGGTCTTTAAGTTCGCACACCTCTCCGGGGCAGTATTGAGCTTTTTCTTTGTAAAAAAGATTGTAGAATTTACACCCCAGGCATATCCCAAAGGCCGACTCGAAAAACAAAAAGATAAGGCATATAAGACAAATAAGACCCGTAATTGCGCTATACGTATTGAGCACAACGGCCAAAATGAGCATCGTTGCGGCGAGTATAATTCCAATTACCCACGCAAATTTTTTCTGTGCAGCTCCCACGTATTCAGGCGTTTGGTTACGCACAATTAACCTCCCGATTATGAGCGTAGGTGCATATTTTGGGTTGATAAGTACCCGCACAAGAATGTCGGCCATAAATATCGAAACGGCATATTTGAGCAAAGTAAATTCGCCTTTTAAAATTGCCATAAGCACCGATAGAAACATAAGTACGAAAAGAATTCCAGCAGCAGCGCGAATCTCGCGCTCATTGAGAACAGGGATTTTGTAGCCTTCTACATGTTCCCCAAATTGAATAATTTTTGCCATTGTCGTGTTGTGTGTGTAATTTTAGCGTTTGTGAATTTGGCTTTAAAGTTATATCATTTTTGAGTAGAACCTGCCCAAAGGACGATTTTATAGGTGTTTTTTGTGTTTTAATAACATAAATGACGCATCAGCCGTGTCTGGAGCAAATTGTCCGATTAAAAAACCAAGCTTGTGTTTTTCTTGAATTTTGCATGAATCTAACGAATTAAAAAACGAGGCTGCACTATTTTCATCCCGCAAAAAAAAGCTTAGCCTTGCACCTAAAGACCCTGTTTTTCGTGGGGTTTACTACGTGTAGAGCCTAAAAAAAATCCGATTACACACTCAGATCAACAAAAAAACGGACTCAAAATAGCAGCGTATTTGCAAACTCAACCGGTCTTAATTAACAGCTTGAATGCCCAAACTAGCTGTTAGAAAAAAATAAAGATAAGGAGCGGGAGCAAGACTTTTCAAATAAACCCCGCTGCCGGCTATCCGCTTGTAGTCCTCGCAAACGGGTGCTGCTACACTTGGCGGCTTGTGTATTTCAATCGAAGCACAGTACAAAAGGCAATTGCATCACCTTGCTGTGGGCTACCGCTACTATCCGGGCTAGACCGTGCGGCTTATTTCCAAACCCACGCCGTTATTTCGCTGTATCCGCCTAGCCAGTTGGCCTGCGGCCATGATGCGCATTACAGTTCACCGTTGGCAACGCTGAATCTGCAGACATACCGAGGGTGTCGCTTTAGGAGACACCACCAGTGGGCGGAAAAATGCCACATGGCCGTAGGCCAACGCAAAGTGTTGCCCCTCGCACCTACGGCCTTACAAACGGTACTGCCGACCGAACTAGCCCGGATCGCGGCAAGTAGCCCACAGCATGAGCCGTAGTGGCCATTCGTACCAGCGTGAAATTGAAAAATAAGGGTAGCCAAGTGATTGCGTACCCGTTGCGAGGACTACAGCCAAGAGCCGGTAGCAGCCCTTACAAATATTGTTGAGTTACAGCTCCTTATCTTTATTTTTATTTTTTTGCTTTCGGGAGTTACTGGCTTTTGGTGTTTTGTGTGTTTTGTGCGTTTTGCTTTGTTTCTGCTGGTTTTTTTGCTACATTTGGGGGAAACGACCCGATATGGTATTTGCAATTATTGATTTTCCGCACGCTGTGAACACTGAGAATTTGGTGTATGCGATTGATGTGATGTTGGACCAAACTGCTGTGGTAGTAGCTGCTACTGGGCAAGAGTTGCCCCAAGCCGATGTGTATTTGGTGGCTGAGGATTTGAGTTTTGTGCCTTGGGCGCAGGATACGCATTTTGTTTTGTGGCCGCTGTTGCGCGAAAGGGCGTCGGCGGGTAAACCGGTGATTGCACTGGGCGATGCGGTGGCTTTTTTTGTGGCCGAGGGCTTGTTGCCGGGTAAAATTCTCGAAAATATGGGGAAGTTATTTGTGGATAAGGAAATCAGTGTGACTTCCTGTGGGCAGGATTCGGTGGTGAACAACCAGACAGAATTGGGAGAAGTGCTTTTTTTGCCTTTGGCTACGGAGGCTGGTAGGTGGTGCTTGGAGGAGTCTCAGGCCGATTTGCGTTTGTTTGGGTTTCTGGATGAGGGTGAAGAGGTGTGTGGGGTGAATGTGCCCCTGGAGAGTGTGGCGGGTGCTTGTTCGGCCGATCGGCGTTTTGTGGGATTGCTTTTTAACCCGGAACGTGCGGTGGACGACGAGATGGGCAATACGGACGGTTTGAAGATTTTTTGGTCTGTGATGCACCACAATGGTAGTTATTGATTTTTCCGGACTTATATATTTTGTGACGCGGCATACCTGTACGGAATGCCGCGTTTTTTTATAGTCGCATCCCGATAAGGAGTATGTCGTCGAGTTGTTTGTAGCCTTTGCGCCAGGTTTCGTGTTTGCGTTCGATTTCGGTTTTCTGGTCGGCAAGGGTAAGGTTGCGGATGTTATATACTAGGTCGCGTAGGCGGTGGGATTTGAATTTCTCTTCGAGTGCTCCGCCGAATTGGTCGGTAATTCCGTCGGTGTACATATAGATCATGTCGCCTGTTTCGTAGGGGGTGCTTTGTGTGGTAAATGGTGTTTCGCGTATGTATTGGCCTATTGGCATTTGGTCGCCTTTGAAGACAATGAGTTCGTTGCTTCGTATCATCAGTAGGTTGTTGTGTGCGCCTGCAAAGTGAATCTGCTGGCTGTCTTTGTCGATAATGCAGAGGCTTACGTCCATGCCTTCGCGGCTGGTATAGTCGCCATGGTGTAAGGCCATTTTTACGTTTTGGCGTAGGCGATCGAGTATGGCTGTGGGGCTAAATTCTAAGTGTCCGAGTTGTATGGCGTTGGCTATTTCGTTGAGTATGGATATACCTAGAATGCTGAGAATTGCACCACCGACGCCGTGCCCGGTGCAATCGACAATGGCAACGATGGTTTTGTTGCCTATTTTTTTTGCCCAGAAAAAGTCGCCGCTTACGATGTCGCGCGGACGGAATATCATAAAGTGGGTGTCGAGGTATAGATCGAGTTCGTGTGGGGGCGGCATCACGGATTGTTGTATGCGGCTTGCGTATTTAATGCTTTCTTGTATCTGATTGTGGGCTACATTGAGCTCGAGTAGTGTGGACGAGAGTGTCTCGTTTTGTGAGAGGATTTCCTCTTTCTGGGCTTCTAGTTCGGTGTTGAGGGAGTGGAGCTTGTCGTTGGTTTGGCTAAGCTCGTGGGTGCGTTCTTTAATACGCTGCTCGAGTTTTTGGTTGGCTTCTTCTTGTATGCGTTTGTTTTTTACTTCTTCTAAGTAGAGTTGTTTCTGTGCGTTTATTTTGTCGCGTTCGGATATCATGCTCCGGTAGCCAAGCCCAGCAGAGTAGCAGAGTATTTCAAGAACGGCGCCTGTTTGAAACCAGAGCTGCGCACGCATATAGCCCATGGTGTAAAGTATGGTCGTGAGGATGAGGCTGGACCACAGAAAACCTGCGCCGGCGAGTACAAAAAAGCTTGTTTCTTTGTTGTTGCGGGCGAGTTTTACCATGAGGCTGATGGTGAAAACAGCTTCGAGCATTAGTTGTACGTTTACGACATCTACCAGTAGCTTTACGGGTTGGAATAGGGTGTAGGCAATCATTTCTGTGAGCCAGACTATTACCTTGATGAGCATTACGGCTTTTATTAACCGATCCCAATGCGGTATAATGGTGGGCGTATTGAAGAATCTACGGACAAAGGCGTAGTAGAATACGGTGGAAATTCCTACCGAACTGAGCCAGAAATAGGCATTTAGGAAGGGAAATTCGGGTATGGCGAAATTGATAATGTATCGGTAGAAGTATAGGGTATATACCAGGCTACTTATCATGTAGAGGGTATAATATAGGTAGGTTTTGTCGCGATTGAAGGAATATACCAACAAGTTGTAGAGAATCATTACGATGAGTGCGCCAAAATAGAGAAAGTGGTAGTGCTTTTGGCCTTGTTCGTATAGGGTATAAGAATTGGTGTCTGCAAGTAGGAGGTCGAAGCTTGGGGGGTAGCCCAAGGTGTTGTGTAGGTGTAGGTAGATTGTAACGGTGTCGTTTGATAGCATTGTGAACCGGAAGCGATCGCGAAAGCCTGTGTTGTAGAGTTCCGAAGCTTTGCGGTTGTAGCCAAAGCGGAAGGTTTCGTGTACTTGCCCATTGTGTACCAAGTAGGCTTCGAGTTCGTTGATGCGCATACCCGATTGTGAGGACCAAATAAGAAACAAATCTCGATCTATTTCGCTGGTAGATACAATCTTGACTTTGGCCCAGGCGGAAACGTTTGACTTACTGGGAAGGTAGTTTTTGGCGGTATGGGCTTCAAATACTTCAGGCTTTTGGAGGAGTTGGTTTATGGTGAAGCTTTCGTTGGGCGCTTCGGTTACCTGTATTAAATTTTTGTCGATTTTATGTATGAACTCGATACTATCTGTCAGATAAACCTGTTGTGCTACCGTAAATATTGGAATTAGTACCCCAAAAATAGCTATTAGCCATGATTTCATGCTCTATGTTTTTTTGTGCCGCTTAAACCTATTTGCGTGTTGCAAATTTCGCCCCAAGATTAAGGGTTCAATATACGATATTTTGTAGTTCTACGTTCGCTATTTGCGCTAATCTTCGTACGGACTGGCCTTTTTGATGGCTTTGGTTTGCATCTTTTTTTTTTACACTTTCGGGACTGCCTTTCTCGGTGCATTTTGCGGGAGCTTGGGTCTGTTCTTTGGGTGTAAAATTAGACGTATGGTACTGAATTATATTTGGATTGCCTTTTTCTTTGTAGCCTTTGTGGTGGCGTTGATTAAGGCGTTTGTATTTGGCGATATGGACGTGTTTTCGCGTTTGGTGAAGGCAACTTTCGATAGTGCCGAATTGGGTTTTACTATTTCGATTGGCCTTACTGGAGTGTTGTCGCTCTGGTTGGGTATTATGAAAGTGGGTGAGCGAGGGGGCGTTATTGCGCTGTTCTCTAAGGCTATTGGGCCATTATTCCGACAGCTATTCCCCAAGATTCCGAAGGGACACCCTGCAATTGGGTCTATCCTGATGAATATTTCTGCCAACATGTTGGGCTTGGACAACGCTGCGACCCCCTTGGGACTCAAGGCGATGAAAGAAATGCAAGACCTAAACGAATACAAAGACAAGGCTTCCGACCCGCAAATAATGTTCTTGGTGCTCAATACCTCGGGACTTACGATTATTCCAATTTCTATTATGGTATATCGCGCCAAGATGGGAGCGGCAGATCCGTCGGACGTATTTATTCCGATCCTCTTGGCTACTTTCTTCTCTACCCTCGCGGGGCTTATTACGGTGGGTTTATTTCAGCGGCTGAAGCTCTGGCATCCGGTTGTGCTGGCTTATATTGGCGGTCTTTCGGCGGTAATTGTGGGCTCTATTTACGTGTTGAGCAGAATGCCACAGGAGCAAATGAATGTGGTGTCGAGCCTTATCAGTAATGTGATTTTGTTTGGGATTATTATCTTCTTCTTTACTTTGGCGGCTTTCAAACGGGTGAACATTTACGAAGCCTTCGTTGAAGGTGCGAAAGATGGATTTACTACGGCGATAACAATTATCCCGTATTTGGTGGCCATGCTGGTGGGCATTGCAGTGTTTCGGGCATCGGGGGCGATGGATTATTTGGTAGAGATTGTCCGTATTTTGGTAACGCACCTTGGGTTTGACACGCGCTTTGTGGATGCTTTGCCTACTGCCTTTATGAAACCACTCAGCGGAAGCGGCTCGCGGGGCATGATGGTGGACGCGATGAAGACTTTTGGTGCGGATTCTTTCGTGGGGCGTCTTACCTGCATCATTCAAGGTTCGGCAGATACCACATTTTATGTCATTGCGGTCTATTTTGGGTCTGTGGGTATTCGCAATACGCGGTATGCTATTACAGCGGGGCTTATTGCCGATATTGCCGGACTTATTGCCTCTGTGGCAATTACGTACTATTTCTTTGGCTGAGAATTTCTAGGCGGTTTTCATTAAACAAAAAGCACAATCTGCAACTTTTAGAGCTGCTAATTGTGCTTTTTTTTTGGTGAAAGCTTGGGCTTAAATACCTGCGCCTTCGGTAAATTTCGTTTCACGTGGGGTTGTTTGTACCACACGCGAGTTGGGTGGTAAGTTGTTCGTAACCCATACGTTACCACCAATTACCGAACCTTTGCCTATGGTAATACGCCCTAAGATTGTAGCTCCAGAGTAAATTACCACATTGTCTTCTACAAACGGGTGACGCGGTATGCCCTTTATGGGATTGCCATTCTCGTCGGTAGGGAAACTCTTCGCACCTAGAGTTACACCTTGGTAGAGTTTCACGTTATTCCCAATTACAGCCGTTTCGCCAATTACGACACCCGTACCGTGGTCTATCGTGAAGCGTTCGCCAATTTGTGCGCCCGGGTGAATGTCGATACCTGTTTGAGAATGTGCCAATTCCGAGATAATACGCGGAATAAGCGGCACGCCCATTTCCAACAATTTGTGGGCAATGCGGTAGTTTGTAATGGCCAGAATTGCAGGGTAGCAGAATATCACCTCGCCGTGTGTTTTGGCAGCGGGGTCTCCGTCGAAGGCGGCTTCTACGTCGCCAATCAGTTGGCTGCGGAGTTCGGGCAGGGAGTTGATAAAGTTCACAGCACTCGCATAAGCCTCTGCATTGCAGTCGCTGCACACAAAATTGGGTTGACGCTCGCAGGCGAAGCAGTAACCCCGTTTGAGTTGCTCGTGCAATACCGTAAAGAGTTGATCTACATTGACACCCAAGTAGTAAGGCATACGTTCGGGGGTCATAGAAGAGTGGCCGTAAAAACCAGGAAATATTACTTGGCGACATAGATGCACCATTTGTTTCACCTCATCGATAGACGGCATGGGTTGCCCATACGTAGGCGACTGGTACGTCCAGCGTGAGTTGTTAACGTCAGACAGTTGCTGAATTACATCTTTGAAAATTCCATCAATCCGTTGCATGTTCGTGTCTTTATTAAATGTTTGTGCGCAAGTTCTTTTCTATTTGCGCCTAAAAAGAAGTACTAAAAAAAGCCCTGTCTGGTAAGAGCAGGGCTTTAATACGTGAAATTTCGGGCGTTTTATTGTGCAGTAAGCTGTTGCATTTCAGCCTCGAAATTGTATAAAGGTGTACTCAAGTAACGCTCTCCTGTATCACAAACAATCACCACAATTGTTTTGCCCTTGTTCTCGGGGCGTTTTGCAATCTCAATTGCAGCATGAACATTAGCACCCGACGAAATACCCGCTAAGATACCCTCTTCTTTTGCCAGACGTTTTGCCATTGCAAGCGATTCGTCTATGTTTACCGCATATATTTCGTCGATAAGATCTGTGTTTACAATATCTGGAATAAAGCCAGCACCAAGACCCTGAATACGGTGTGGCCCTGGTTTGCCACCTGCCAATACGGGGCTTTCCTGAGGCTCAATCGCGATGGCCTTAAAGCTTGGTTTACGTTGTTTGAGCACTTCGGAAACACCCGTAATTGTACCCCCTGTGCCTACGCCAGCTACGAGCATATCGACCTCACCATCAGTGTCGTCCCAAATTTCAACCGCAGTTGTACGTTTGTGCATGGCTACGTTTGCCATATTTTTAAACTGCTGTGGCAAAAAGCTATTTGGAGTTTCTTCGGCCAATTCCTCCGATTTTGCAATTGCGCCTTTCATGCCTTGTGCAGCGGGGGTTAGCACAATTTCGGCACCATAAGCGAGTAATAAATTCCGACGTTCGCGGCTCATACTCTCTGGCATGGTCACTATAAGGCGGTAACCTTTTACAGCAGCAATCATTGCCAAACCGATACCCGTGTTACCACTCGATGGTTCAATAATTACACTATTGGCATTCAGCAAACCACGTTCTTCAGCATCCGTAATTAGGGCATAACCCAAACGATCTTTCACCGATGCACCCGGATTAAAATATTCTAATTTAGCCAACACTGTGGCCACACAACCATCTGTTACTTTATTCAGGCGCACCAAAGGAGTACCACCCACTAAATCTGCTACACTATTTGCAATTTTCATACTAGGTTTTTGATTGATAGATTATATCGCTTTATAAGCCCAACCTGTAAGTATTTGGCGAATCTCACAAGCCGTCTGATTGCAAATATAAACTTTATTTAAAATGTTTCTAAATAAAAAAGATTAAAAAAAGTTTTTTCATCTTTTATTATCTACCCTTCCGGGCGGGCATAAAAAAGCCATTGGTCGGAATATCCACCCAATGGCCATGCTGAATTAATGCACAATCTCAGATCAAATATGCAGGGAACCACCCTGCAACGCATTACTTCTCAGATCACCGCAAGTTCCTTGCCAATTTTAACAAAAGCCGCAATTGCTTTATCCAATTGCGCCCGGCTATGTGCCGCCGAAAGTTGTATCCGAATCCGTGCTTGTCCCTTGGGCACCACCGGAAAGTAAAACCCGATTACATAAATACCCTCTTCCAGCAGACGCGTCGCAAATTTTTGCGACAATTTCGCATCGTATAGCATCAGTGCCACAATTGCCGATTGGCTAGGCTTAATTTTAAAACCAGCCGATTCAATTTTCGTACGAAAGTACGCCGCATTTTCCATCACTTTATCTCTCAGCTCAGTCGATTCGTTCAGCATCTCAAACACTTCGAGAGCAGCCCCAACAATCGCTGGCGACAACGAATTCGAAAACAAATAAGGCCGCGAACGCTGTCTCAACACATCAATAACCTCCCGAGGCCCCGACGTAAAACCACCCATTGCACCACCCAGTGCCTTGCCCAGAGTACTGGTTATAATATCCACCCGGCCCATCACATCGTTATACTCATGCGTACCCCTGCCCGTAGCACCAATAAAACCCGTAGCATGACTATCGTCCACTACCACCAACGCATCATATTTTTGGGCCAATTCGCAGATATGATCCAAATCTGCAATATCACCATCCATAGAGAACACCCCATCCGTAACAATAACACGGTTTCGCAGCGACATAGCACGCTCCAATTGCGTTTCCAAATCGTCCATATTCCCATGCTTGTACCGAAACCGTTGCGCCTTACACAAGCGCACCCCATCAATTATCGACGCATGATTCAATTCGTCCGAGATTATCGCATCGTTCTCATCAAACAAAGGCTCAAAAAAACCACCATTTGCATCAAAAGCCGCAGCATACAAAATCGTGTCCTCCATACCCAGAAAATGCGAAATCTCAGACTCTAATTTCTTGTGAATATCCTGAGTTCCACATATAAACCTCACCGACGACATACCATAACCACGACTCTCCACCGCCTTTTGCGACGCAGCCACCACACGCGGATGCGACGAAAGCCCCAAATAATTATTCGCACAAAAATTCAACATTTTACGTCCATCGGCAAGTGTTATTTCAGCATCCTGTGCGCTCGCAATAATGCGTTCCGTTTTATAGAGACCCCCCTGGGCAATATCTGCCAACTGATTCACCAGCCTCTCCTTCAGATTTTCATACATATCTCAGATTCTTGTTTGCGTGTATTTTAGACTCAAATGTAAACTTTTATCCACAGAAACAAGCACTTACAGCCAAACACACCCCTTAATTAATCTTAAAAACACGCTTTGGGTCACTTTACAGCCACCAGTCGCAAAAGCCCAAAGTTATATTTTCGCATATCGGTTCGCGGTATTCCAGCCGCGTGCAAAGTCCAAAACAACACGAACAGACACAATTTTCAGAAAAATCGAAAAAAACAAGGTCTCGAAATACACAATGATTGAAAAAAAATAAAAAAAAGAATTAGGAGCGGAGGCCCAACAATACTTTAGGCGGCGGCTGCCGGCTCTTAGCAGTAGTCCTCGCGGACGGTAGCGCAATCACTTGGAAGCCCTTGTATTTCAATTAAATCACTGTAAAAAAGGTAACAACATCACCCCGCTGTGGGCTACTTGCCGCGATCCGGGCTAGTTCGGTCGGCAGCACCGTTTGCAACGCCGTAGGTGCGCTTGGCCAACACTTTGCGTTGGCCTACGGCCATGAAACACCACCCCATTCACTCCCCGAGCACAAAGCCAATTCCTTCCGAAAAAGAACACCAGCCATAGCTTCACAACAGATTCCGAACTCGAATTGCACCCACCAAACAAAAAAGGCGACCAATTTGGTCGCCTTTTTTAAACACGCAACACGCGGTTTTATTTAAATATTTCAAAATCAGCATCAAATTTGTCATTTAACTCAATTTTAATCCCTCCCGAATTTGATTCATGATTACTTTCATTCTGATTATTAGCCATTCGCTTGGGTGCAGCCGTTTTCTTATTGATTTGCATTTTATTTTCGGTTTGGAAAAACCGAAGAATACCCAACAATTGCTCCGCTTGGGCCGATAACTCTTCAGCACTGGTAGCAAGTTCTTCAGAAGCAGCCGCATTTTGCTGTGTTACTTGGCTCAGTTGCATCATAGCAACTGTCACTTGCGAAGCCCCGCTATTTTGCTCGTTACTCGATGCTGAAATGTCTTTTACCAAATTGGAAGTTTTTTGAATCTCTGGCACCAAATCAGTGAGTAGTTCATTAGATTTTTCGGCTATCGACAAACTATCTCTAATGAGTTCGGCAATTTTTAACGACGCCGTCCGACTATTTTCTGCAAGTTTGCGCACCTCGGTGGCAACCACCGCAAAACCTTTACCTTGTTCGCCTGCACGCGCGGCTTCAATACCCGCATTTATTGCCAATAGGTCTGTTTTTTCGGATATATCATTGATTAGTATAATCTTGTCAGCAATATCCTTCATTGCCACCAGTGTTTGTTTTACAAAATCCTTACTTTGCTCAATTTCACCAGACGATTTTATGGCAATATGTTCAGTTTGTCGTGCATTCTGACTATTCTGCTGAATACTTGCAGACATCTCTTCCATAGACGAAGTAACCTCTTCAGTAGAAGAAGCTTGCTCACTTGCACCCTGCGACATAAGTTGTGCTGTGCTACTAATCTGGCCACTTGCAGCTGCAATGCTATTTGCTCCGCCGAGTATATTTTCCATAATGGCACTTAAATTACTCACCATCTCGGTGAGCGCAATATCCAGCTCGCTTGTGGAATTCTTGCGTTTGAGTTCGGAGACCATCGTAAGGTCGCCTTTTGAAATTCTATTGGCTATGCCTACGCTTTCGTTTAGACGGCTGATCATCGTGCGCAGCATTTGTAAAACCTGCCCCACCTCGTCGTTGCCTGCTTCTTCAATTTTTACAGAAAAATCGCCACGCGTTACCCGCTCAATTGCATCGTTGGCTTGTTTTAGCGATTTCTGGAAGCCAAGGATTATCCAAAAGGCAATAGCCAAGGATATGCAAATCGAGATGATAATAAGTATATACGACTGTATTCTAGCCGATTCGTATTCAGCATTAGAGTCTAAATCGACAGTTTTGCAGCCTACGGCTTGGTGTTTGAGTAATTTGTCGATACTCTGGTAAAATGGGATTGCAACATCTACATAGTCGGCACAAGTTTGCAGAAATTTTGTGGTATCGGCCTGCATTAAGTGGTTTTTAAGTAGAAAAAGATGGTCGTCGAGCTTTGTCATCTGAGTTTCTACATCGAGTTCGAGTACCTGTTCTTCTTCATCTATGGGTAAGTTACGTAGTTGCGTCCAGCTTGTTTTAATTTTTTCGAGTGTTTGCTCAATCTGATGAACACCTTGTATATAATCGGTACGGTTTTCTTTCAGGTTTTCGAGCGTTACGATCATTTCTTTTGAGTAGTATCCGTCTATTGTCGTGATTAACACCATCGGAGCCACATTCTCGTCGTACATCCCAGTCATTTCGGCATTTGCTTTTTTCAGGTTATTGATGCCGCTTACACCAATAAATAGCATAACTACCGACATGAATAGCGATAAAAAGATGAGTTTTACTGATATTTTAATATTTTTCATTGGGTAGGTAATTTTGTAAATATTTTGTTTGGAGAATATTCTTAAAATACAAATTGTTATTGTTCTTAAATTAGAGCAAGTAGTTTTTTGCTGATTAAAGTAATAAGCTTTTAAATATACAGCTATTTTTTGAGGATAATATAGCAGTATCGATTTTTTCTGCAAATACAGCACCAAAGTTTTATGGTTTTTTTTACTCCGACTTCTTTTTCTGCGGCAGTGTCAAGTGTGTAGTAACTGCTGCTACGAAATGCGAATTTCAGTCTTTATGTGTCGATTTGCGGTGAAATACAGTATTGTTTGTAGGTGGAATTCGGGGTGCGATTTAAACAGAATGCTGAAAAACAGTAGTTTGCTTGCTACGTACTTTTTCTTCGTTTTGCTAACTTGTTTGGGTTCTTTGTTGGCTTTTCGCCCCATGGCCGTAGGCCAACTGAAAGGATTGGCCCCGCGTACCTACGGCGTTACAGACGATACAGTAGCTACAACTAGCCCGGATAGTAGCGGTAGCCCACAGCGGTGTGATACCGTGCCAGCAAGCTGATGCCTTTCGACTGAAATACAATGACTGCCAGTTGATTACGTTCCCGAACGCGAGGACTACAAGCGGATAGCCGGCAGCAGCCTTTACAAATACTGTTGGGCTACCGCTCCTAATCCTTATTTTTCTTTTTTTTTATCTCGGCTTCACTGGGTTATATGCCGCCAAAAAAGCACAAAGCTCCAGAAATTCCGAAGCTTTGTAAGGGTGCTACAAAAGGCAGCGTTTGTATCGCTTAATTGTTTCTTCGAGGCCGAGGTATAAGGCATCGGAAACGAGCGCGTGACCAATGGATACTTCCTGCAAACCTGGCACCATTCGGGCAAAATAGCCCAAATTGTCGAGGCTCAAATCGTGGCCAGCATTCAGGCCAAGGCCCAAGCTCAAGGCGAGTTCGGCTGCTACAACGAATGGAGCAACGGCCTTCTCGCGGTCTGTGGGGTAGTTTGTGGCGTAAGGCTCGGTGTAGAGTTCCACGCGGTTGGTTTTGGTGCGTGCTGCATACTCAATATTTACGGCAGTAGTATCTACGAAAATCGATGTGCGGATTCCTACGGACTGAAACCGCGCAATTACATCCGTCAGAAATTCGAGGTGTGTGCGCGTGTCCCAACCAGCACTCGAGGTAATAGCCTCCGGCGGATCTGGCACCAAAGTTACCTGCTCTGGTTTAATGCGGCACACCATCTCAATAAAATCGGGCGAGGGGTAGCCCTCGATATTGAACTCTGTACGCACCACTTTTTTGAGTGCGCTCAAGTCGTCGCGGCGAATATGCCGTTCGTCTGGGCGCGGATGCACGGTGATGCCCTGTGCGCCAAATTGCTCGGCGTCTATGGCAAAACGAACAACGTCGGGGGTGTTACTACCGCGTGCGTTGCGAATTGTAGCAACTTTGTTGATGTTTACACTTAGTTTTGTCATGAAATCTATTGTAACTAATTGTTTGATTTACAAGTCTTAGTTGTATGTTTGCTGCTCCACGAAATGGGTCAGCAAGATAATATATTCGCACCATTAGGCCCATGCTGCACAACATTTTTGTAAGATGTACCAGCTTTGGCAAACTTTTTATAGTATTGTAGCTATGTTAGCACGCTCTCTTATATCGGAAATTGTGCCTGTGCTCCGCACCTCGGACACTGGCAAAATGGCACTCAGTATTATGGATGTGTTCAAGGTGTCGCATTTGCCCATTGTGAACAGCGAAGAATTTTTGGGGCTTATTACCGACAGCGACATCTACAACATGAACATGGCCGACGAACCCATTGGCGACCATACCCTCTCGTTATTTCGGCCCTTTGTATATGGAGATCAGCACATTTACGAAGTAATAGAAGTCGCATCCCGCCTCAATTTATCGGTAATTCCAGTGGTAGAACGCGACGAAGAATACCTCGGGGTAATCACCCTGATCGACCTCGTAAAACACTTCTCAATGCTCATTTGCGCCGACAGTCCTGGGGGGGTAGTGATGCTCGAAATGCACACCCACGACTACAGCCTCACCGAAATATCGCAAATTGTAGAAGGCAACGACGCCAAAGTACTCAGCCTCTACGTATCGACCCACCCCGACAGCATGATGGTAAACCTCACCCTCAAAATCAACCGAATGGATCTGAGCGCCATCATCCAAAGTTTCGAACGCTATGGGTATTCAATCGTGGCTTCTTATTCCGAAAACGAATATTCCGAAACCATGCTCAACAGCCGCTACGAAGAGTTTATTAACTACCTAAATATCTGATATTAAGGTAAGTAAAACGCACTATCGTAACACAAAGTTACCCGTGAAGCTGCTGCATTTGGCTCTTAGCTAGAACTCCACCTTATGCAATAGGAGAACCAATCCGGGCTAGACCGTGCCCCACTTTCCAGACCCACACCAAAATCTTGCGGGGCAAACGTACCAGTGGGCGAGCCTATGGCTTACCGAATAAAACGTTTGCTCTCGTTTCAGGGAAAAGCTTGTTTCTTTTCGTTCAGCTGGCGTCTGACAGTATATTCGTGCGTTTAGCTCGTAAATTCTGAGGGGTTTTCGGCAAAAATTTGCTTAGTTTTGCGTGAAAGATTAAAGACTTATGGCTGATAAGAAAATCGGTGTGGTTACAAAATCGACCGGGAGTTGGTATTGGGTGAAGTGCGACGACGAGTTTTTTGAGTGTCGTATTCGGGGTAAGTTTCGGATACAAGGCATTCGGAGTACCAACCCCGTAGCAGTGGGCGATGTGGTTGATATTGAGCTAGAAGAGGGCGAAGAAGGCGTGGCAAACATTGTCGGAATCCATGAAAGGAACAATTATATTGTGCGAAAATCGACGAACTTGTCCAAAGAAGCGCAAGTGATTGCGGCCAATATCGACCTTGCGGTGCTAGTGGCTACGCTGGCAAACCCCCGAACAGAATTGCGCTTTATCGACCGTTTTTTGGTAACGGCGCAGGCCTACAAGATCCCAGCCAATTTGGTGTTTAATAAGTGCGACTTATATAACGACGAAGACATGGAAGAGTTTGAGGCTCTGAAATATATCTACGATGGCATAGGTTATACTTGTCATTTGGTGTCGGCGGCCACAGGCGAAGGTGTGGAAGAATTACGAGCCTTGTTGTGCGAAAAAACATCCCTGGTTTCTGGCAATTCGGGTGTTGGAAAATCGACACTCATCAATGCGATTGATCCGGCTTTGGTGCTGAAAACAGGACTTATTTCAGATGCTCACCATAAAGGCAAACACACAACCACCTTTGCCGAAATGTTCGACTTAACTTCGGGCGGTAGAATTATTGATACCCCCGGCGTGAAAAGCTTTGGGATGCACAAAATGGAACCCGACGAAGTGGCGCATTATTTCCCTGAAATGTTCGAGCTGCTAGATAGTTGTAAGTTCTACAATTGCACGCACGTTCACGAGCCGGGTTGTGCCGTAAAAACAGCCGTAGAAGAGATGCGAATTTCGCCCACGCGTTACGACAGCTACCTGAATATTATCAGCGGCGACGAAGATGTAAAGTACCGAGGCCCTGGGTACTGATAATTATAGTTTTGTAAATTAATAGATTATGCAAAAATACAAACGGATTTTACTCAAACTAAGCGGCGAATCGCTTATGGGTGAGCAGGGTTATGGAATAGACCCCAAACGACTGAACGAATATGCAACGCAGATTCAGGAACTTTCGCAAAAAGGGGTTCAAGTGGGCATAGTGATTGGCGGCGGAAATATTTTCCGTGGTTTGTCGGGCGCACAAAAGGGCTTCGACCGCGTGAAAGGCGACCAAATGGGTATGTTGGCGACTGTAATCAACAGCTTGGCGCTGAGTTCTGCCCTCGAATCTATTGGCCAAGCGGTAGCTACCATGACAGCTATTCGCATGGAACCTATTGGCGAATTGTACAGCAAAGCCAAGGCCATTGAGGCACTAAACGCAGGCAAAGTAGTAATTGTGGCGGGCGGAACTGGCAATCCGTTTTTTACCACCGATACAGCGTCGGCATTGCGCGGCGTAGAAATTGAGGCTGAAGCCATGCTCAAAGGCACACGCGTGGACGGAATCTATACAGCCGACCCCGAGAAAGACCCCACGGCAACTAAATTCGATACACTTACTTTCGACGAAGCTTTTTCGCGAAATCTCAAAATTATGGATCTTACGGCATTTGCACTTTGCAAAGAGAACAAACTCAAGATCGAAGTCTTCAATATGGACGAAGTCGGCAATCTCGCCAAACTAATGAATGGCGAAAAAATAGGCACTCTAGTTCACAATTGATAACCCCAGCTTCTACCCCAAGCCCACAAACTTGGGGTAGGAATTTTTTCCACGTTCCCCCACATGCTACACGAAACCCTCAAAAAGTACTTTGGTTACGAACAATTCCGCCCAAGTCAGCAAGAAATTATAGAAAACCTTATGGCAGGCCACGATTCTGTGGTGGTAATGCCCACAGGCGGTGGCAAATCGCTCACGTTTCAGCTTCCTGCCCTCATTATGGAAGGTACTGCGATTGTAGTTTCGCCACTCATTGCACTGATGCAAGACCAAGTGGACTCACTCATACAGAATGGTATAGCCGCAGCATTTCTAAATAGCAGCATGACAGGAGCTACGCAAAACGACGTGATTGCAAAGGTAGAACGTGGGCAAATCAAACTGTTGTATGTGGCACCAGAACGCATGGTTACACGCAGCTTTTACGAAATGATGTGCCGTATTCGGATCAGTCTGATTGCCATAGACGAGGCGCATTGCATCAGTTCGTGGGGGCACGATTTCCGCCCAGAATACGCCCAAATGTACTACCTCAAGGCCAAATTCCCCGAAGTGCCCATCATCGCACTCACTGCCACTGCCGACAAAGCCACCCGCCAAGACATCGTAAAACAACTCCGCCTGCCCAACCCCGAAGTATATTTACTTTCGTTCGACAGGCCGAATATCACCATGAACGTACGTCCGGGAATTAAACGTATTGAACAGATTATCAGAATATTGGGCGACTACACCCGTGAATCTGGAATTATATACAGCCTGAGCCAGAAAAGCACCGAACAAATTGCTGAACGCCTCAAAAAAGCGGGCTTTAATGCCGCAGCTTACCACGCCGGACTCCCGCCCGATACCCGACGAAAAGTACTCTCCGATTTTATTGCCGATCGCACCAAAATTGTCTGCGCCACGGTCGCCTTCGGGATGGGTATCAACAAATCTAACGTGCGTTTCGTAATGCACTACAACATGCCTAAAAACGTAGAAGGATACTACCAAGAAATTGGCAGAGCTGGCCGCGACGGACTCCCCAGTGTAGCCTACCTATTCTACTCATACGCCGACCTAAGTACACTAGAAGGTTTCATAAACCAGGCCAGCCCCATGGCAGAAATCGAACGTGCCAAGCTCATGCGGATGCGCGATTTTTCCGAATCGTACTCCTGCCGAGGCACCATGTTGCTCAGTTATTTTGGCGAAACACCCACTACAAACTGCAAGCATTGCGACAATTGCGAAACACCTCCCGAGGGATTCGACGGTACAATTGTTGCCCAAAAAGCACTTTCCGCTGTAACACGACTCGAACAAAAAGCGGCGACAAATATGCTCATTAACGTACTACGCGGAATGCACACCGCCGACCTTATCCGTGCAGGCTACGACCGCATTCGCACCTACGGAGCTGGCCGCGAATATTCCCACTTAGACTGGCAACAATTTATAATACAGCTCCAAAATCAAGGAATTCTCGAAATTGATATGACCGACAACCACTTCGTGAAACTCACCCCGCTGAGCCAACTGGTGCTACAAGGCATACAACCCGTAACGCTACGCAAAATCGTATTTGGCAAAAAAACCGAAGTACCGTTGGAGGTCCCCACGAAGCTTACCAAACGCGAAGAGATGCGCATTTTGGTACAAACGCGACTCAAAGAATTCCGTTTCAAACTGGCCGAAGAACAAGGCATCGTCCCAACACATATTTTCGACGACCGCACCATTGTGCAACTTGCCGAAAAACGCCCAATACATATATCGCAATTCATAAAAATAGAAGGAGTAACGCAAGTAAAAGCCGCAAAATTTGGCCATGAATTCACCCAAGAAATGTGTCGTATCTACATAGAAATTAAGGATATGCTTAAAGGGATGAAAGGCGAAACCCACAAGCTCACCTTCGCCTACTACCAAGCCAACTACGAACCCGAAGCCATTGCTACCGAACGTGGATACAGCGTGAACACCATTTTCAGCCACTACGGCATTCTCTGGGATGAAAAATATCCGATCGAACTCGACCGAATCTTCCCCCCAGGTGCCTACCAAACCCTCGCTACCGAGTGGGAAAAAACACCCGACGTACACCATCTCAATGTCTGCGAACGGCTCGACAATCTCTACCCAATTGGCATGGTGCAACTCGTAAAACGCCTCGAAGACGCAAGAAAATAAAGAGTAGAAGGGGAGCTGCCATTACAAATATCGTTGGATTATTGCTCCTGTTTTTTGCTCTCGTTTTATGTTTAATGCTTAGGCATTCGAGTCTGTAAAAGCGCATGAAGTGAATGCGAACGCTTCCAGATTTCTTGGCCTATACCCTACGCACTGTCGGCCGGCAACTCCGCATATTGTGCGGGCGAAACACCAAATACCGATTTAAAAGCCTTGGAAAAACTCGACGGACTCGAAAAACCTACAGCGTACATAATCTCCGAAATATTGCCTTCGTTGTTGCTAATTAGCTGGGCTGCTCGTTGCATCCGATAATTTTTCACGACTTCTACCGTCGATTTATTCGTAATTTGTTTCATTTTTCGGTACAAATGCGTGGTGCTGATACCGTACTTTTCGCTTATAAATTCTACGCTGAGTTCACTATTGTCGATATTTTCCTCAATAATGTCGATAATACGTTTCAGAAATACCGCGTCTTGATTTTTTTCTGGGTCGATACTCTTTCCTGGAACTAACGACATTTCAGTCTTTACAAAATTGTACATCAGCGTATTACGTCTGAACACACTCGCCACCGAAGACTTCAAAAAATCTATATCAAACGGTTTTATAATGTACATATCGGCACCTGAATCCAAGCCTTCTGCTTTTTGCACTTCCAGCGATTTTGCAGTGAGTAGAATTACAGGAATATGCGCAGTAGCAGGCGTTTTCTTCAATTCCTTACACAATGCAATTCCATCCATTTCTGGCATCATAATATCAGAAATGATTAGGTCTGGCAGGTGTTTACGGCATTTCTCCAAGCCTTTGCGCCCATCGGTTGCCCGAATAAATCGGTAATAATCCCCAAGGTTTAGTTCTATAAAATCCAGAATATCAGTGTTGTCGTCCACAATTAGCAACAGTTTTTTGCCCGGGTTTACCTCGGTAGCGGGTTTAGAACCCTCGGTATCCGCTCGAACTGCTGGCGGATGAAGATCGTCGGTTTTCGGTGCAGAAGCAGCCACAAACGGAAGTGTTATCCCAAAACAGCTTCCAGCCTCGGGCACACTTTCCAGATTGATATCGCCCCCGTGCAAGCGCACATACTCCATCGACAAGGTAAGCCCAATGCCCGAACCTACGTTCATCGCCTTACTTGCTGTGGTTTGGTAAAACCGGTCGAATATTTTCTGCTGGTCTGCTGGCTCAATGCCCATGCCATTGTCGCAAATTTCAATGCGGATATAGGGCAAATCCTGCTCCTCAAATTGCGACAGTTTGAAAGAAATTTCACCATTGTAGGGCGTGTATTTAAAGGCATTCGAGAGGACATTAAAGAGCACTGTTTCAATTTTTTCGAGATCCAAACTGGTATAAAGTACGGCCATTTCGCACTCGAAACGGTAGTTAATTTCGTTGCGTTTGGCCAAATCTGCAAAAGAGCCAAAAACCTGATTACAAAAGGCCACCAGCTCCACCTGCGAACGCCGAAGCGCCAATTTAGATGATTCTATTTTGGCAAAATCCAGCAACTGATTCACCAATTTACTCAAACGCAGAGCATTTCTATTGGCCAAAACCAGTAATTTAGTGTCTTTTTCGGTAAGTTCGTTGCTTCGTAATATTTCTTGAATTGGCGGCAAAATAAGCGTAAGAGGCGTACGGAATTCATGCGAAATATTTGTAAAAAACTGCTGTTTTGTCCGAAAAATTTCGTCGGCATGTTCCTTTTCCAACTTAGAAAGTTTCAGCTCTTGTTGCATCTGTTGTCGGTAGCGTACAAACTTCGCACTGGCCACAATCAGCAGCATAAGCAGCACCAAATAGAGCAACAAAAAAGGCGGACGTAACCACAAAGGCCGCAGAATAGTAATGTGCAACTGCACAGCATCGCTCCAATTACCCATAAAATTCATACCTTTCAGCTCGAAGGTATATTCCCCTGGTTCTAAATTGGCGTACATCGCAAAATTCTTTGCGCCCGAAGTACTCCGCCACGAAGTTTCGGCCCCCAACAAACGGAACGAAAACTCCGAAATTTTCGGAAACAGATATTCGAGCGCAGAAAATTCTAAAGTCAAAGAGTTTTGTTCGTGGCTGAGTCGAATTTTTTTTGTGAAAGCAATAACATTCTCTAAAATTTGTGTAGAATCGTGGGCTGTGATAAGTTGGTTGTTTATAAGTAGTTCTGTAATAAAAACTTTGGGTTTTTGCGAATGACGCACCACCGATTTGGGGTTAATCTCAAAATATCCATTATCGCCACCAAACAGCAAATTCCCGTCCTTGGTCAAGGCGCAACACTGTTCGTAAAAAGTCTTTAGGGGCGAATTTTTAGGAATCGGTATCGTGAGGTAAGTGTGCTGTGGCGTGTCGAATTTAACGATTGTATTGTGGGTAATACCCCATACCTCGCCGTGGCGATCTCTTTGGAGACCAATGATTTTTTTCAGCCCATTTGCATCAATATTCGTAGTTTGTACGGAATTGCTTTGGGGCAAATAATGCAACAAATTGCTGTCGGCAGCCACCCAAATATTGCCAAGCGAATCGCCCATTACGGCAGAGATTTCTTTACCAGCCAACGCCTCGTTGATGGGGGCAAACAAAGTTCTCTCAAAGCTTTGCCTATCTACCAACCAGAGTTCTTTTTTTGTAGCTGTAAACATCTGTTTACCTGCCGAAAACACAATTTCGTCGGTCTCGTTATCGAGCGAAATGAAGCGAAAATCGTGTGGATTATTGGGGTTTTCTATAATTTTAAACAGCCCACCTTCCCAGGCACTCATCCAAATAGTACGCTCCGTTTCTTTGGCAAAACTGTGAATATAATTGGAGTTAAGCCCGTTTTGTCGGCTGGCGGAAATTGCCAGCATCTGTTGCTTATTTTTGTCCCAAATATTGATGCCCCCAGCCGTACCGATCCAGATACGCCGCTGTTTGTCTTGAGCAAGCGCAAATACGTTGTCGAGCAAAATGCGTGTTTTCGGGTTTTCAGATGCCGTAAAACGCAAGAGCTGTTCGCTACGATATTTCTGGCAAATAACACCGTAATTTGTTGCAGACCAAGTATCTCCGTCTGAATCAACTAGCAAGGCCCGCACCTGATTGCCCACAACTTGCGCCCCATGCTGAGAATACACTTCATGAAAAACCATTAAGTTTTTCTGAATATCGAGCAGGCTAATTCCGTCTGAAGTCACAAACCAAAGCATCCCTTTCGGACTCTCCACAATATCCCAAACCACGTTGTTCGAAATGGTATGATTCGCCTTGGGGTCGTGAAAATATTTGCGCACTTTCCGCGTATTGGGGTCGAAAATATTGAGTCCGAAATCCGTACCCAACCACAGCGTCGAATCGTTTTGGACAAACACACATTTCACCACTTCGTTACTAAAAGCAGTGTTGTTGGCATTATAGACCACAAATTTCCCCGTTCCCGTATCGAAGAGGCAAAGACCCGTTTCTGTGCCCACCCATAGCAGGCTATCGTGGGTTTCAGAATAAGGTTTTATGGTACAAATAAGATTGTTCTTAAGCCAAGGTTTGTAGTTCAATTTCAGGTCGAACGTTGTGAACTTGCCCGCGTGAAGCCGGTTGAGCTTATCGTAGGTACCCACCCACAAGTCACCCCGCGAATCGCGATACAGCGTTCGTATTGTATTGTGACTCAGTCCACTATTGGCCGCATCGTAGAAAATATATTTATCCTGTTTTTTCTCGTACATAATCAGTCCG